>NZ_PYSV01000013.1 GCF_003028415.1 Deinococcus arcticus | reverse complement strand
GGTGGTCGAATTCTGTAGGACTCAGCCCGACCAGCCGCTCAAAGGAACGTGCTCTGGACGTCAACTTCTCCAGCCGCAACACGCCTCAAGCTACCCACTTCCACTCCTACTGCGCAACAGGTCTTGATCTGATCCACAGGGAGAGGTCCGGGCCCGCGCTCGCGGGCGCCTCTCGGGCAGGAACAGCCCGTCCCCACACCCGGGGGCGGGTTTTGCCGTTTGCTGAAGGGATGAGCCCCGCTTCATTGGCCGTCATCGTGGAAGAACATGGAGGCCCCGAGGTGCTGCGCTGGCAGGCCCGGGCGCTGCCCCAGCGGGGCCCCGGGCAGGTGCGGGTGCGTGTGGAAGCCACGGGCGTGAACTACGCCGATGTGCTGTCCCGGCGCGGCGGCTACGGCCCCGGCGCCCCGCTGCCGTTTGTCCCCGGCCTGGACGCCGCCGGCACCGTGGACCGCCACGCCCAGGACTTCGTGGCCCTGACCCTGGAGTTGACGGGTGGCCGGGGGGCCGACGTGATTCTGGATTCGGTGAGCGGCGAGACGGCTGAGCGTGGCCTGATACGGGTTCCGAAAAATTCCGTAACGTGTTACGGAATTTTTTCGACCAGAGGAAGAGGGAAAAGAGACGGATTTCCGGGAATTGGGCTGGAACAGCGCCGAAGGCGGGGAACATCCGGCGCTGTCCCGGATGTTACGGAAATGGACGGAATCCGTATGAGCTGCCTCGCCCGTTTTGGCCGGCTGGTGACTTACGGGCACGCCGGCGGGCGCCCCGGCCTGATTCCCACCGCGCCCCTGCACCGCGAGGGCCGGGCCGTGATCGGCTATTCCGGCAGCACCCTGCGCCAGCACCGCCCCGAGCAGGCGCGGGCCGTTGCGCAGGCGGCCCTGGGTGCTCTGGCACGCGGTGAGGTGCATCTTCATGGCCCCCTTCCTCTGCCACTTGCCGAGGCAGAAGAGGCCCACCAGCTCGTCGAAGCCGGGCAGGTGAGGGGGCGCCTCACCCTGCTGGCTTAAGACCCGCTCAGCGACCCGGGCCCGTGACTGACCAGAGGCAGACACAGGCGCCGCTACAATGTGGGCCGCATGAAACACAACCTTCTCCTGATTGGCGCCGCCCTGAGCCTCAGCAGCTGCGCGGCCGTCTTTGGTCCCTCGCAGGTGGACGTGACTGTGATTGGCGTCAACGACTTTCACGGCAACCTCCTGCCCACCTCGTTCCGCGTGCCCGACCCCGCCGACCGCAGCAAGACGCTGACCGTGCAGGCCGGCGGCGTGGAGGCCATGGGCACCATTCTGGCCAACGCCCGCCGCACCAACCCCAACACGGTGTTCGTGGGCGTGGGCGACATGACCGGCGCCAGCCCCCTGATCAGCGGCCTGCTGCGCGACGAGCCCACCATTGACGCCCTGACTGGCCTGGGCATGAAGGTGAATGTGGTGGGCAACCACGAGTTCGACTACGGCTTTGCCGAGCTGCAGCGCTACCAGAAGGGCGGCTGCAACAGCAATGACGCTGCCAAGGCCTGCAAGTTTAACAACACCTTTGCGGGCGCGGGCTTTACCTACATCGCCGCGAACGTGCTGGACGAGAAGACCGGCCAGCCGGTGCTGCCCGCCTACAAGATCGTGCAGGTGGGCCCGGCCAAGATCGCCTTTGTGGGCGCGGTGCTCAAAGACACCCCCACCGTGGTCACCCCCAGCGGCGTGGCCGGCCTGCGGTTTGCTGACGAGGTGGCCAGCATCAACGCCGCCATTCCGGCCATCAAGCGCATGGGTGCCGACGCCATCGTGGCGCTGGTGCACCAGGGCGGCACCGCCCGCGACACCTTTGACATTGTGGACTGCACCACCCTGTCCGGGCCCATCGTGGACATTGCCAAGGGGCTGGACCCGGCGGTCAGCGCCATCATGACCGGGCACACCCACCGGGGCTACAACTGCCGCGTGCCCGACCCTAACGGCACCCCCCGCGTGGTGATTCAGGGCGACGCCCTGGGCCACCTGCTGCAGCGCCTGGACCTGACGGTGGACCTGCGCACCAACCGCGTGCTCGCCGTCAAGGCCAGCAACGTGGTGGTGGACGCCGCGAATACTGCCAAGGACCCGGCCATGACCGCGCTGGTGAACAAGGCCAAGGGCCTGACCGACCCGATTGCCAAGACCGTGATCGCCACCCTGGGCGTGGAGCAGATCAGCCGCACGGCTACCCCGAACGGCGAGAGCCCGCTGGGCCGCGTGATTGCTGACAGCCAGCTGGCCGCCACCAGCAGCCCCGACAAGGGCGGCGCCGTCATCGCCTTTATGAACCCCGGCGGCATCCGCGCCGACCTGCCCGTGAACGTGCCCAACGCCAGCAAGCAGGTGACCTACGGCGACGCCTTTGCGGTGCAGCCCTTCGGCAACATCCTGACCGTGATCACCCTGACGGGCGCGCAGATCAAGGCCGTGCTGGAGCAGCAGTTCGACAACCCCTCGGCGGGCAGTAACCGCATTCTGCAGGTCAGCAGGGGCCTGAGTTACACCTGGGACAACAGCAAGCCCAAGGGCGAGAAGGTCAGCAGCCTGCGCCTGAACGGGCAGGCCATTGATCCAGCCGCCAGTTACCGCGTGACCGTGAACAACTTCCTGGCCGACGGCGGCGACGGCTTCACGGTGTTTGCCCAGGGCACCAACCGTCTGGGCGGCGAACTGGACATCAACGCCTTCCAGGCGTTCCTGACTGCCGGCACCGTGACCCCCGACACGACCGAGCGCATCACCCGCCTGAACTGAGTCCGGGCAGAGCGGAGAGGGGAGAGCCAGCGTGCTCTCCCTTCTGCGTTGTTCCAGGAGGGGGGTGGGCCGGTCGCCCTCAAGCAGCGTGCGCTACGCCGTGGGCTGGGGGGAAACCCCATTCATTTCGCGCACCTGCCCGCCCTCCACCTGCCAGCGGCGGGTGGCCACCCGCGAGAGCAGCGCGCGGTCGTGGCTGGCCAGCAGCACGGTCCCCGGAAAGGTCACCAGCAGCCTTTCCAGGGTTTCAATGGCCCGCACGTCCAGGTGGTTCGTGGGTTCGTCCAGCACCAGCACCTGGGCGCGGGTCACGCTCAGGCGGGCCAGGCTCAGACGGGTGCGCCCGCCGCCGGACAGGGCGCTCAGGGCAAAGGCCGGGCCGCCGGGCACCTGCAGTCCCGCCGCCACCTCGTGCAACTGGTGGGGGCTCAGGTGCGGGTTGGCGTCCAGCAGGGCGTCGCCCACTGTGCTCAGGCCGCGCAGTTCCTCGCCGCCCTGCCCGATCACCGCGCGTACCAGTCCAGCGCCCCAGCGCACCGTGCCGTGGGCAGGCAACTCGCCCAGCAGGGCGCGCAGCAGCGTGCTTTTGCCGCCGCCGTTGGGGCCGGTCAGGGCGACGCGCTCGCCCCGGCGCACCTGCAGCGTCACGTCACTCAGTACGGTGCGCCCGCCGCGCGCGGCGCTCAGGCCCTGCACGGTCAGCACCTCGGCCGGCCCAGGGGGCGCGGGGGGCAGGTCCAGGCGCACCGTCCGGTGGTCGGTGTAGGGGCGGGCCACCGCCTGTTCGTCCAGGCGCTCCAGTTGCTTGTGCAGGGCGCGCGCGCGGGCCGAGTGAATCTGCTGGGCGCGCCCGGCCTTGTGGCTGGACAGAAACTTGTCGTTGTCGCGGGCGCGGCGGCGGTTTTCCGGTACGGCCCCCTTGCTGGCCTGCCGGCGCCGCTCCTCGTCCAGGGCGGCGCGTTTGCGCTGGTAGGCCGCGTAATCGCGGGCCTGGGCCCCGCGCAGGGCCGCTTTCAGGGCCATGGCCTCGGTGTAGCCGCCCGGGTACTCGCGCAGCTCGCCGCGTTCCAGTTCGGCCGCGCGCGTGGCCACCGCGTCCAGAAAGGCCCGGTCGTGGCTGGCCAGCACAAAGGCAGCGGGCGAGGCCTGAATCCAGGCTTCCAGCCACGCGGCCCCGGCGCTGTCCAGGTGATTGGTGGGTTCGTCCAGCAGGTACACGTCGGCGGGCGAGAGCAGCAGCCGCGCCAGCCACACGCGCCGTGTCTGGCCCCCGGACAGGCTGCCGGCCGGTGCGTGGCCCGGCAGGTTCAGGCCCGCCAGCACCGCCTCGGCCCGGGCTTCGGCGTCGTAGCCGCCTGCCACGCGCCAGTGCTCCTCGGCGTCGGCGAACGCCTGCAGCGCCGCCCCGGTGCCGCTGCCCAGCGCCGCCGAAGCCGTCTCGAAGGTCCGGCGCGCCCGGCGCAGCTCGGCGGGCATCACGGCGTCCAGCACCGTGCCGCGCAGCTCGGCCTGCTGGGCCAGGAGCGCCACCCGGCCGCTGCGGGTCACGGTGCCGGCGTCCGGGGTGTCCAGGCCCGCCAGCACCCGCAGCAGGGAACTCTTGCCGCTGCCGTTGGCGCCGATCAGCGCCACGCGGTCCCCGGCGCCCACCTCCAGATGAATGTGGGCAAAAACGGTGCGGTCGGCGTAGGCACGCGCGACCCCTGTGGCCTTGAGCATGTGGTGTCTCCCTGGGTGAATGGGCGCCCGGCGCCTACACAGCGGCGCGTGGGCAACGTCAACACGGTTTCAGGGATGATCAACGCAAGGGCAAAGGAGTCCTTTGAATGGGCGGAGGGCCGGGCCTCCGGCACGCCAGGCACCGGAAAGGAACCTTGGGGCGGGAGCGCTGAGCCCAGGGTACCCTCTGCGCCCAGACCTGGGGTGCGCCGAGTGGCCTAGTCGGTGGCCCAGTGGGCCCATCTGCAGCGCCGGGGGCGGCTGGGCCCCTTTACAGTGGGCGGGTGACCCCACTTCCCCGCACCTCTCCTGAAGCCCAGGGCCTGTCGTCGCGCGCCGTGCTCGCGTGGCTGGACGCGCTGGAGGCCAGTGGCCTGGAACTGCACGGCTTTGTGCTGCTGCGCGCGGGCGCGGTGGTGGCCGAGGGGCACTGGGCCCCGTATGCGCCGCAGCAGGTGCATCATCTGTACTCGCTGAGCAAGAGCGTGACAGCGCTGGCGGTGGGCGCTCTGGTGGCCGACGGGCGGGTCCGGGTGGCCGACCGACTGGTGGACCACTTTCCAGACGACCTGCCCGTCCCCGTGCCGCCCCACCTGGCGGCCATGCGGATAGAAGACCTGCTGACCATGCGCACCGGCCACGCCGAGGACGTGACTGGCGCCCTGATGGCCGCCCCTGATGGCGACTGGGTGCGGGCCTTTCTGGCGCAGCCGGTGGCGCACCCGCCCGGCACCCATTTCGTGTACAACAGCGCGGCCACCTTCATGCTCTCGGCGCTGGTGGAGCGGCTTTGCGGGCAGTCCCTGCTGGCGTTCCTGCACCCCCGGCTGCTGGCGCCACTGGGGATTGAACACGCCCGCTGGGTCGCCAACGCCCAGGGCATCCACCTGGGCGGCTGGGGCCTGCACCTGACCACTGAGGGGGTGGCCCGCCTGGGGCAGCTCTGCCTGCAACGGGGCGAGTGGGCGGGGCAGGCCCTCCTGCCCGCCGGGTGGATGGACGCCGCCACCCGCGCCCAGGTGCCCCCCGGAGACGACCCGGACAGCGACTGGGCCCAGGGCTACGGCTATCAGTTCTGGCGTTGCCGCCACGGGGCTTACCGGGCCGACGGCGCCTTCGGGCAGTTCTGCGTGGTCATGCCGGAGCCGCAGGCGGTGCTGGCCATCACCGCCAACGTCCCCGACATGCAGGGCGTGCTGAATCATGTCTGGACCCATCTGCACGCCGCAATGGGAGCCGGGACCTGTCCCGAGGACCCCGCTGCCCTGGCCGCCCTGCGCGCCCGCTGCGCCGGGCTGCATCTGCCCTTGCCCGCGCCGGGCGCGGTGTGGAACGGGCCGGTTCAGCCCGCCACCTTTGTGTTCGAGCCCAACGAGGTGGGGCTGGCGGCGCTCCGGGTCGAAGCGGGGCCGGGGGGCTGCTACATCACCTTCACCGATGAGCGGGGCGAGCACGCGCTGGAGGCGGGCGTGGGAGAGTGGCGAGAGAGCCGCACCACCGCGTGGCCCGTCAGCGAGGAACCCGTGCTGGCGCGGGCAGGGCTCACCCACCAAGGAGAACTTCACGTCATGGCGGTGTGGATTGAGGCCGGCTTTCACTGGACAGTGGCCGTCGACGAGGCGGCCGGCACCCTGAGCCTGCAGCTGCCGGCCACGATGGGCTTTGCCGGGCGGCCCCTGCGGGCGGTGCGCGCGGCGCCTAATCCCGCTTTCTGACCAACAGAGCCAGCAGAAAGATGGCCGTGTTCACCAGTACAATCGTCGCGCCCGGCGCCGTGTTCAGGAAATAGCTGAGGTACAGCCCGCTCACACCACCCAGGGTGCCCAGCAGCGCCGAGAGGGCCATCATCTTCTTCAGGCTGCGTGACAGCAGCCGGGCCGCCGCGCTGGACGTGATGAGCAGGCTCACGCTGAGGGTGGTGCCCACCAGTTGCACGGTGAGCACCACCACCAGGCCAATCAGAATAAGCAGCAGGCTGTCCAGCCGGCGCACGGGCAGGCCCACCGCCCGCGCCTCGGTGGGGTCGAAGGCGGCCAGCAGCAGTTCCTTTTGCAGCGCCAGAAGCACGCCGCCCACCACCAGCGTGACTGCCAGGGCGCCCCACAGATCGGCCGGGGTCACGCCCAGCGGGTTGCCAATCAGGAAGTTGCTCAGGTCGGTGGTGAAGGTGGGCACGCGTGAAAGCAGCACAATCCCCAGCGCGAACATGCCCACAAACACGATGCCGATAGCGCTGTCCTGTTTCAGCCCGCTGCGCCGCCCCACCGCGCCAATGCCCAGGGCGGTCAGCACGGCGGCCAGCAGGGCCCCCAGCAGCAGATTGCCTTTCATAAGGAAGGCCGCCACGATGCCCGGCAGCACCGCGTGGCTCATGGCGTCCCCGATGTAACTCAGCCCGCGCAGCACCACCCAGGCGCCCACCAGGGCACACAGCGCACTGACCAGCGTGACGGCCAGCAGGGCCCGCACGAAAAAGCCAAATTGCAGGGGATCAGTCAGCCAGTCCATAGGGATGTGGGGAGTGGGCTGTGGGAAAAGAGGGGAGACGCGGTGCGCAGGAGAAAGAAGCGAAGCTGCCCCCAGATGCTGGGCAGGAGTCCATTCACCATCAACCTTCCGCCATCACCGCCCCTACGCATGCGTAGGGCCCAGGTGGCTGGTGCTGAAGGTGGCTTCGATGTTGGCGGGGGTGTACACCTGCGGCGGGGTACCGTCGGCAATGACGCGGCGGTTCACGAGCACCAGATGGTCGCACCAGCGCCGGGCCTGTTCGAGGTCGTGGGTCACCATCACCACCGCCCGGCCCCGGTCCGCCTGGGCGCGCAGCAGGGCCATCAGCTGTTCCTGGGTGGCGGCGTCCACGCCGGTCAGGGGTTCGTCCAGCAGCAGCAGGTGCCCCTGGCGGGCCAGCATCCGGGCCAGCAGCACCCGCTGGCGCTGCCCGCCCGAGAGCGCGCCAATGTGGCGTCCGCGCAGTTCGTAGACCCCGGTTTCCTTCAGCGCTTCCTCCACAATCTGGCGGTCCCGGCGCCCTGGCCAGCGCAGCCAGCCCAGGCGCCCGGTGCGGCCCATCATGGCCACGTCCCACACGGTCACCGGAAAGGCCCAGTCCAGTGTCTGCTGCTGCGGCACATAGGAAATGCAGCCGCGCGCCGTGTGGCCCGGGTCAAAGCGCACGGCGCCCTCGGGGTCGGGCAGAATCCCGACCAGGGTCTTGAGCAGCGTGCTTTTGCCGGCGCCGTTGGGCCCGATCACCGCGCTGAAGGCGCCTGCCTCAAAGCGCACACTGGCCCGTTCCAGGGCGGTGTGTGCGCCGTAAGCCACTGTCAGGTTCTCCACGCCCAGCATCAGACCAGCATACTCTTCCGCCGCTTGATGTTGCGAGTGCAGAATCAAGAAGACAACGAGGCGTCGCCCGGCCACAGGCGAAGCCGGGCGCTGGGGACAGAGGAGAAGGGTCGTTAGCGGGCCTGCTTCAGCGCCCGGACCATGATGTCCACGTTGGCGCGCAGGGCCCGCAGGAAGGTGTCGCCCGCGCTGCCCTTGGGGCCCAGCGCGTCGGTGTACAGGGGCGGGGCCAGCACGGCGCCGGCCTCGCGGGCCAGGGTCTGGGCCAGGCGGGCGTTGACGGTGTTCTCGGTAAAGATCACGCGGGCGCCGGTCTTTTTCATGGTCTGGGCCAGGGTTGCCAGTTCACGGGCGCTGGGCTCGCGCTCGGTGCCCACGCCGGGAATCACCGCGCCCACCACCCTCAGGCCGTAGCGCTCGGCCAGGTAGTGCAGGCTGTCGTGATTGGTGACCAGCACCCGGCGCGCGGGCGGTACGGCGGCGAACTGTGTTCTGGCGTAGGCGTCGGCGGCGGCCAGGGCCCTGCGGTAAGCGGCGGCGTTCTTCGCGTACACGGCCTTACCGGCCGGGTCCAGCGCACCCAGAAACGACTGGGCGTTGTTCACGTAGCCGGCCGCCAGCCCCGCGTCCCACCACGCATGCGGATCCAGCGCGCCGTGGTCGCCGTGGCCGTGATCGTCGTCGTGCCCGGCCCCAGGCTCATGTTCCGCCGGGTGCAGCTTCAGGCCCTGGGTCAGCAGCTTCACCGGTACCTTTGGGGCGCTGGCCTGCAGTCTGGGCAGCCAGGGTTCCAGGCCTGCCCCATTGGCAAACAGCGCGCGGCTCTGGGCCAGGGCGCGAATCACGCCGGTGGAGGGCTGAAAGGTGTGGGTATCGCCGCCCGGGGGCACGATGGTGGTCACCTTCACGCGGCTGCCGCCCACCGCCTGCACAAAGTCCGCCATGATGCTGGTGGTGGCGCTCACCTGCAGGGGCGCGGCCTGGGCGGCGCCCACCAGCAGGGCGGCCAGAACGGGCAGCCGCCTCATACGAGTTCGGTGCCCCGCACCAGCCCCCGGCCCAGGGTGCGCAGCGCCGAGGCACTCAGCCATACGGTCTTGACCACGCCGCCCTCGCGGATAGTCCGCTTGTGCAGGTTGGCCCGCTGCACCCGCTTGGTGACGCCCGTGATCTTGCGGCCCACGCCGCCCTTGGCGCGCGCCTTGCCGCGCCGGACCACACTGTTGACCACCATGTTCTTCTTGCCTGTCAGGTAACATTCACGGCTCATCTTGATTTCTCCTTATCATATCCGGCGAGTAGGGAAAGGGGCAGGGTCACACCTTCGGCGGGCCTGTGCTCAGACGGAAGGCAGGTGGGCCGCAGGCGAGGAGTGAGCGGACGTGCCGCGCGAACCCGAGAACAGACGGAACACCTCTGATGACAACGCAGCTTGGGCAAGGCGCCAGCGTGCTGTTCCATCGTCGGCGCTCCGTCCTCAGCCCTGCAGGGCCTCAGTCAGCAGCCCGTCCAGCGCCTCGCCGTCCAGCGCGCGGCCAATAAACACCAGTTCGCTGTGGGCCTGCGCGGGGTCCAGCCACTCGCCGGCCTGTTCCAGTGCCAGCTGCCGCCCGGTGTGGTTCCACAGGGTGGCCACGCCGTCGCCCAGATTGATCCAGCCCTTGGAGCGAATCACGTTCTTTGGCAGCCCAGCCGTGAGCGCGCGGGTCAGGCGGTCGGGGTCGAAGGGCTTCTGGGCGCGGAACAGGTGCGTGTCCAGCCCGTAGGTTTCCGACTCCGGGGCGTGCGCTTTGCCCAGCTCGGCCATCCAGGCGTCCAGCCCGCTGGCCTGGTCAAAGTCGAACAGGCCGGTGTTCAGCAGAGCCCCGGCGGGCAGCACGCCGCGCACGGCGTCCAGCACCCGGGCGCGCGGGTTGGTGATGCGCACGAGGTCGCGCAGCGCCGCCACGTCGTCGGGGGCGGCCAGGTCCAGTTTGTTCAGCACCACGATGTCTGCAAATTCCAGCTGCTCGGCCAGCAATTCGCCAAAGCCGCGTTCCAGATCGTCGCCGGGAATAGCGTCCTGACGGTTCCACAGGGGGAAAAACTGCGCGCTGTCCACCACAGTCACCATCGCGTCCACATGCACGCGGCCCAGCAGGCTGGGCAGGGGGCCTTGGCCGTCTTCGGGCGCCAGATCCAGTTCTTCCGGAGTCAGGCAGAAGGTCTGCGCGATGGGCAGCGGCTCGCCAATGCCGGTGGACTCGATCAGAATGGCGTCCAGTTCGCGGGTGCTCAGCAACTCGTCCACCGCCTGCAGCAGGTCGCCGCGCAGCGTGCAGCAGATGCAGCCGTTGGACAGTTCGGTGATCTGCTCGTCAGTTTTTACCACCAGCGAGGCGTCAATGTTCACGGCCCCGAACTCGTTCACGATCACGGCGATGCGCTGCCCCTCCGTCTGGGTGAGCAGGTGGTTGAGCAGGGTGGTCTTGCCCGCGCCCAGAAAGCCACACAGCACGGTAATGGGGACAGAGGCAGGGAAGGGTGTGGAGGAACCAGGGCTGGTCATATTTGATAACGATAAACTATTCTCAATATCATGGCAAGGTTTCACACGGTTCGCTGCTGCCCCCTGACCGCCCAGTTCTGGTTTCTGGGCGTGGATGCTCGCCGGGGCGACTTGAGTCTGCGGGGGTTTTCCAGGGCGTGCGCTCCACAGGGCAGCAGCCTTTACACCCTGGAAAACCTGTCGCTGCACAGCGCCGGCCTGACCCTGCAGACGCCGCGCGGCCCGCTGCACTTCAACCGCCGCACGCAGACCTTCACGCTGGCCGGGCAGCATGTGCCGCTGGCCCTGGGGCGCACGCAGGTGCGCGCGGCGCTGCAGGCGCACGAACGCTGGATTGAAGGGCGCTACGGGCCCGGATACCGCCCGGCCCTGGCCCAGACGCTGCGGCCCCCGCGCCCAGTGCGGGCGGCTCTGCCGGCGTGGCAGGCGTGGCACAGGGGGTCACTGGCAGAGCCAGCCCCACTGGCGTTTGTGGGGACGGGCGGCGGGGCCTTCTCCCGACTCACCCAGGCTGAGCCTTACCTCTTGGCGGTCAATCAGATGGGCCCAGCCAGAGTGCCCGTTCACTGACCTCGACCATGGGGAGAGAGGGTTGCCAGGACACCCGGCCTATCCCCATGCGCACGCCCAGCAGCACCAGCGTGAACACAGCCGCACACCACAGCAGCGCGCCTAGGCCCCGCCAGCGCCGCTGCGCCAGAGCATGGCGGGTCAGAAAAGCCCCCAGACTCAGGGTGGCCAGAGTCAGGGCCCAGTTCAGCAGCAGCGGCAGGACATAAAAGGCGTACTCCCCGCTTGAACTTCCACCGAAGTGCGTGTAGGGGAAGGGAAAGCCGTACACGGGCAGGGGGGCAAGACCGCCAGGGGAGGGGGCGGCCGTGTCCGGCACCATCACCCTGGTGCGCACCGTGACCCAGTACGGAAGCACGAGGCTCAGGGGCAACACCAACCGCCACCAGACCAGCCTCATGCCGGGTTACCGCACGTCCTTCAGGGCCTCCCGGGCCGCCTGGGCATCCCGGGCAATCTGGGCCTTCAGTTCATCCAGGCCGCTGAACTTCTGCTCGCCGCGCAACTTTGTAAAGAATTTGATCTGCAGCTCCTGCCCGTACAGGTCACCTTCAAAATCGAACAGATGCACCTCGAAGCGGCGGGTGCGGCCATCCACCGTGGGCCGGAAACCCACATTCGCCACGCCGTGCCAGCGCCCGTGGTCGCCCAGCGCCACCACGGCGAACACGCCCAGCGGCAGCGCCTTGCCGTCCGGCACCTGAATGTTCGCCGTGGGCCAGCCCAGGGTGCGGCCCAGGTGGTCGCCGCTCACTACCACGCCCTGCGCGTCGTAGTGGCGGCCCAGCAGGCGCCGGGCGCCGTCCACGTCACCTGCTTTCAGGTACTCGCGCACCCGGGTGCTCTTGATGTCCTCGCCCCCCAGGCCATGAATGGGCACCACCACCACCTCGGGGGCCACCGTTTTCAGGTCCTCGGCGCTGCCGGCCCGGCCCTTGCCAAAATGAAAGTCCTCGCCCACCACAATCGTATGGGGCCGCAGGGTGCGCAGATCGTCTAAAAAGGCGTCCTTGGGACGCGAGGCGAATTCGGAGGTAAAGGCGGCGGCAATCGTCTCGTCCACGCCGTAGCGGGCCAGCAGGTCCAGCTTTTCGGGCAGCGTGGACAGGAACTCCACGCCCTGCGTGAGCACGCGGGTGGGCGGATCGAAGGTGTAGACCACGCTGGGCACACGGTGCTCGCGCGCCTTGGCCTTCAGCTGGGCAATCAGGGCCTGGTGGCCCAGATGCACGCCGTCAAACGAGCCGATGGCCACGGCGGTGGCGGTGTTCGGGCGCTGCGAGGGCGAGACGTAGGTTTTCACGCGCGCTCCGCGAGGCGCTGCAGGCCAAACAGCGCGGCCGTGACGGTGGACGCACTGCCCACCAGCGAGCCGCTGCGCAGCCCGGCCAGCACCTGGGCCGGGGGCAGCCACAGCACCTCAATGCCTTCCTCGTCCTCGTCGTGGGGCAGCTTGCTCTCGCGCAGGCCGGTGGCCTCGAACACATGCAGTTCCTCGTCGCAGAAGCCCGGGCTGGAATAAAAGCGGGTGAGCAGCGTCATGTCGCCGTCCAGGCCCGCTTCCTCCTGCAGTTCGCGGCGGGCGGCGGTTTCGGGCGACTCGCCCTCGTCAATCAGGCCCGCCGGCGCCTCCACCGTCACGGCGTCAATCGCGCGGCGCTGCTGGCGCACCAGGAGCATCTCGCCGCGCGCGTTCAGGGCCAGCACCGCCACCGCGCTGGCGTGGCGCACGATCTCCCATTTGCCGTCCTGCACTTCCAGCCGCACGATGTGGCCGTCATAGATCACCTGCGTCTGCTCACTCATCTTGCGGCAACTGTAATGCACCGGCCCCCGGGCGCGGGGGGCGCCGTACACTGCAGGGGATGATCACCCGGGCCCAGCTCGAAGCGCGCGAGGCCGCCACCCTGGCCCCCTACGCTGCCCTGAGCCGGGCAGCCACGCGCGAACACCCCGAGCGCGAGAGCGACACCCGCACGGCCTTTCAGAAAGACCGCGACCGGGTGCTGCACACCACGGCCTTCCGGCGCCTGGAGGCCAAGACGCAGGTGTTTCTCTCGGCGGCGGGCGACCATTACCGCACCCGCCTGACCCATACCCTGGAGGTGGGGCAGGTGGCCCGCAGCGCGGCGCTGTCGCTGGGCCTGAACGAAACGCTGGCCGAAGCGGTGGCCCTGGCGCACGACCTGGGCCACCCGCCGTTTGGCCACGCGGGCGAGCGGGTGCTGAACACCCTGATGGCCGGGCACGGCGGCTTTAACCACAACACCCAGGCGCGGCGCATCGTGACCGAACTGGAGCGCCCCAAATCCGAATACGCGGGTCTGAACCTCACCCTGGACACGCTGGACGGCCTGAACAAGCATGACCGCGCCGGCCTGGGTCGCCCCAGTCTGGAAGCGCAGCTGGTGGACGCCGCCGACGCCCTGGCCTACACCGCCCACGACATAGACGACGGCCTGCGCAGCGGCCTGATTACCCCGGCGCAGCTGTGTGCCCTGCCCCTGTGGTGCGAGCTGCTAGGGGGCGCGGGGCTGCGCGGCGACACCCTGACCGAGCGCGAGCGCCGCACCCTGCACCGCCGGCTGCTGGGCACCCTGATCCGCGACCTGACCCACGCCAGTCACGCGGCCATCGAGGCCAGCGGCGTGCGCCGCCCGGAGGCCGCCCGCACCTTTGCCGGGCCCCTGATCACCTACAGCCCGGCCATGCAGGAGCGCCTGCGCGAGACCAGTGCCTTTCTGCGCGAGAACCTTTACCGCCACTGGCGCGTGGAGATGCAGGTGGAGCAGGCCACCCGCGTGCTCACCACCCTGTTCGAGGCCCTGGTGAACCGCCCCAGCATGTTGCCGCCTACCTTCCGCGCCCGCGCCCAGGCGGGCGATCTGCCCCGCGCCGTGTGCGATTACCTGGCCGGCATGACCGACCGCTACGCCCTGGACGCCCACAGTTCCATCACCCCGCCGGCCACGCCCACGCTGTGGCCGCGCTGAGTGGCCGGGCGTTGACAGCCTTTGCCGGCCCTGCTACATTTATGCCCGCCTGCCCGAGAGGGCGCGGCCAAGAAGGGCGCGGGTGTAGCTCAGCTGGTTAGAGCGCACGCCTGATAAGCGTGAGGTCCCCAGTTCAAGTCTGGGCATCCGCACCAACAAAGAATTCCCCCGTCCTGGACGGGGGAATTCGGTTTTTACCTGTCGGGTCGTTGGGCATGCATCTGGCTGAATAGTGGCAAAAGCGTGGGGTCTGAAACTCCGGATTTTGGGGTCATCCAGCCCAGAGCTTGAGGTCATTCAGCCGGGTCGAAGGAGCCCGATATGCACTTCACCCTCCGCCAGCACACCCAGGACTTTCTCATGCACTGCCGCCAGAAGGGCCACGCACCAGGAACGATGGCCGCGTACAAGCTGTCGCTGGACAAGTTCCTGGACTACGCCGAGCCAGCGGGGGTGACCCTCGCCGAGGACGTCACCCGCACGCTGATGCGCGCCTACGTCACCCACCTGGGCGAGTGCCTGAGTCCCGGTGCGGCGCACGCCCGGCTGCGGCCCCTCAAGACCTTCTTCCGGTGGCTGGAGGACGACGAGATTCTGGAGAAGTCCCCGATGCAGCGTGTGCCGATGCCGAAGCTGCCCCGGAAGGTCCTGCCCGCCATCGACACAGCGGAAGTCCAGCAGCTCATGGACGTCGCCCGGAGCACCAAGCACCCGTTTCGGGACCGGGCGGTCCTGGCTGTGCTCTTCGACACGGGGGTGCGCGTTTCGGAGCTCTGCGCCCTTCAGCTGGACGACGTGCAGACGGGCGGGCGCATTCGCGTTCAGGAGGCCAAGGGAGGCCGGAGCCGGGTGGTCCCGGTCTCCAGGGCCGCGCTGCGGCACCTGACCCGTTACGTGAACACGGAACGCCCGGAAACCCGGTTGCCGTACTTGTTCCTGTCGAACGACGAGACCCCGATGAACCGGGACAGCGTGAAGCAGATGCTGGAGCGGCTGTGCCGCACGGCTGGGCTGCCCGTCTTCACGCCCCACACCTTCCGGCGGGGCTTCGCCGTGAACTACCTCAGGAATTCGGGGGACGTGTTCACGCTTCAGCGCATTCTCGGCCACACCACGCTGGAGATGACGAACCGCTACGCGGTCTTGCAGGACGACGACCTGAAAGACGTTCACCGCCGGGCCAGCCCGGTGAGCGCCCTGAAGCGCTGAGGAGGACGGGCCATGCCGAAGAAGAAGGATGAAACGCCAGCCCGTGATGTGGCGGGCGGGGCCGGTCCGGCAGACCCTGGGGGGCCACGGGGCCAGCAGGCCCAGAACCCCGCCAGAGCCTCGGGAAGGGCCGGGGGCGACATGGAGGCGACCGAACCCCGGACCGAGCGGATGCGGCTCGTCACGCTTGGCCTGGGCCGGAATCTCGCCCAGATTCGCTGGGCCTGGGAGCACCCCGCCAAGGCATACGACCACGTCTCGGTCCCCATGCAGCTCGTGATGACGCTGCTGGGCTTGGTCGTGCTCTGCCCGCTGGAGGAGATGGTGTTCGACCTGGCGGACGATGAGCTCACCACCCGGCGCATTCCTGCTGTGGTCAGCCGGGACCTGGACCTGCACAACCCGGAGGGCTTTGTGGCGAACCTGCCCCGCTGGCGGCGGGCGGTGGCGACGGGCCGGGTGGAACTCTTCACGGACGCGAAGGGAAGGAAGTTGGACGGTGTTCGTGCCTGGCTGCCTCCCTCGCCGGACACGGCTGCCTGGACCATGACGCTCGATACCGCCCGACTGGCCGAACTGGTGACATGCCTGACGGCCATCCTGCCGGCCTGGGGCACGCCGCCCATCCGCGTCACGCTGCCCCCGAACGTGCGGTGAGCGGGCTCAGGCGACCCAGGTAAGGCTGGAACGGGCAGAAGGGTGAGTCCGGGCGGACGGTGACGGTGGGCTGCCAGGCTGAGGCCGGGAGCAGGTAGAGGTACTTCAGGTCGGTCTGCTGCTCGTTCAGGATGACCAGCGCGAGGAAGTCGGTATCGCGCTGGTAGTCCTTGCCGTACTTGTGGGTCATGAAATGGGAGCTGCGGGACGCTTCGAGGCGGAACTCGTAGGTTGCCCCCGTGCCTGACTGGCCGCTTCGGCAGTAGCCGAGTTTCACGTCAACACGCCAGCCGTTCACCAGCAGGTCGAATGGCGCTCGGTGATGGGTGGAGGGCGTGACCTCTGCCCCTGAGGCCGAAAGAAGCTGGGCGGTCAGCTGCTCGGCGAGCTTTCCCCGGTTGTTGTGGTGGCAGTTGCTGCCCAGGCCCAGGTGCTGCCTGCGGCGCTTCACGGTAGCGAGGCTGATACCGAACAGGGCAGCCAATTCGGCATCCTTGCAGCCCCGCGCATGGGCGGCGACGAAGGAGGGCTCGTCGATGGTTTTCTTATACATGGGTGACCTCCGGGTCGAAGAAATTCGCCCGGCGCAAGCCGGGCGGTTGAGAGGGTGAAATGGTTTCGGTTGTTGTGGAGCAGGCCGTCCAGGCCCACCTATCTGAGTAGTCTGCGCAGGGCTCTTTCGGCATCACTGGTCGTCGCTGCGAAGACGCGGGTGGTCGATGCTCTGCCCGCTACGACCACCTTCACATCATGTTTCGTCAGTGCGTGAAGCGCAGGTTCATCAGCTGAATGAAGAGCTCCGGCGATCAGGGCTGTTGTGCTCCCATCGGCCGCCTTGAATTCCCCGAGGCGATGTTGGAGGACGTCGGGATGTGTCGTCCAGGCGAAAAGGACCGGAGCCTTAACTGGAGCTGCGGGGTCGGTCTTCAGCAGAAGCCGAAGTTCAGGCTCTATGGAGGTCCACAGCGCCTTTTCCATGGGTTTAGCTGTGTAGAGCTCCAGCCCTGCCAGACAGGCCTGCGGGACGCCGCCAAGGAGTGCGTGAAGCTCAGCTGCGATGGCCTGGACCGCCGCAGGGTGGAGCGGATTCTTGGCATGGCGACTGAAGCGGAGCTGAGGCTGAAAAGGCCGGGTCGTCGCCCAGGTGGGGGGAAGCTCTCCAGGATGGAAGAACAGGACGACGCGGGGGCGGTCGGGTGTACCCACAGGATAATTGGTCTGTCTACCACGGTGGAGCATTTGCAGCAGTTCGCTCTGGAAAGCGTGTCGCGCCAGCTGGTTCCGGTCGGATGGTGAGTGGGGGGCCAGAGCAGCCATCGTGTGCCACCTGTAGGTAACGGGACGGTGGGGGGGATGCCAGGCCACCACATGCCGCCCGTCGAACGAGTTGATGCCCCGTCCGCTGAACCACCACATGGTCTCGACGGCCTTCGGTGGAAGCGCAGTCAGAGGGGGTGATGACCGCCAAGACCAGCGGGCCTGGAGTTCTGGGTCTTCCAGGTGCTTGATGACATTCCGGTACGACAGCATCAAGGTTCCCGCAGGATGCCCCCGCGTCAGTTCGCCCGTCTCGGCCATCAGATAGTTGCGGAGCTGCGGCTGCTTCCCGGCCACGAGATTCACACGGTCGATTCCAAGATCGACTTCTCCTTCGTCCTCAGCGTCGTCAAGGTCTGTGGTGTGTTCAATGTCCAGCGGGGTAAAGGGCCACTCCTCGACATAGGTCACCGTATGATTGGGGAACAGTCGCTCGTACTGCCGCAGTTCCCGACTGGCATAAGCGTCCAGAACAACGATGGGTGGGGTGTCCCTCGGAATACGCCGGAGCACGTCCCCTCGGAACTGCATTCCCCTGATGGTGTGGTCCGCTGCTTTGATCCAGGTCAACCCGAACCGGGCGCTTTCCGCTTTGGGAGAAGCCAGGTCCTCTGTGAAGGCGGCGAAGAAATCTGCGGGAATTCGCTCTGTGTCGGTGTCAACAGCTGCGCGAAGACTGTCCTGGAAGTGGCGGAAATCAGGCACGGCCCCATCGAGCTCCTGGGCCAGTGCTTTCCAGAATGCAGCGCCAGTCAGACTGTAAGACGTCGACTTCCGTCGTCGGTTGGTTACGTGCTCAGCCTCGGCATCGAATGCACCAGTAGTCGCCCTGTCCATGAGACGCAAAATGGCCTGTTCGATATTCCCAGCCTGCCCCAGGGACTGGCGTGTCTGGAGGAAATCCCGGGTGATCGGGCTGTTCGCGGTGACGGTCGGGTCCTTGCGTGCTGCCCCCAGCGTGTAGATGAATGAGCTCGTGGGGTCTTCATCGATGACGATGAGTGATACGTCTTTAAGCTTTTGATAGTTCGGGTTGGACGGGTTGTTCAGGACCATAGGCAGATGCGCATGGCTGATAACCGACACCACACTGTTCCGGGACGTGGTGAACTGCTGTTCGTAATCAATCTGGTTGGCGGCGCAGTAGTCCCGGCCGTAGAGGACATTCACGACCTCCCAAGCTGGCTCGAACGGGTCGTAAGTCAGGAAGCTCAGTCTGGGATTCAGTAAGCCAGACAGATGTTCCCGCGCCTCTTGCCCCAGAGCTCTCCGCACCCTGGTGCTGTCTTTCGGGTCAGTCTTCTCTTGGGTGCCATGTGTCGCCCAAAGCGCCCGGAACCGGCGAAAGAGGAGAAGGTCCGGGTCTAGGACCATGTCATATACAGCTTCGTACATCGCCTTGCTCTTCCCAGAGCCAGGAGGGGCGACGATGACCAGGACATGGCCGTGGGAGGCCCCTTCAATGCGACGGCGGAGTTGGTCGCGTTCGACTTTGGAAGTGGGCGTTGTCATCGGCTTTCTCGACGGAATCATCTCATTCCAGCGCTGATACCCCCATGTGGGGGGTGGATGACAATACTACATATAGCAGTCCTGGTCTTGGACGCTGACCCCATAAGAGAGGAAAGTCAGTTCAAAAGAAATCCATATGCTGGAAAGAGAAGGAGCGCCAGCGCACCTGACCAGGAGCTGGGGCGACGTGGTGAGGGCATTGCCCCATAAGAATTGCACCCCTTGCCTGGCTGCGTGCGACTTGGCCTCGATTCCTTCACATGCAATCGCCTGCGGAGCAGGCCGACGCCGCAGGCGGCGGAGACTTTCGGGAACAGCGCGTCCGGCTGGTCACAGAGCAGGAGGACCTGAGCGGCAGTGTGGGGTAGGGGGCGGGGGGGACCTTACAAACCTGCGGGCCGGGGCGTTGGGGGGCTCTTCGAGGGGCAGGGGAGGGGGGGTGGTTTCCCACCTGAACTGCAACTCCGCTGCGGGCCTTTTTTCAGGGGGCAAAGGGGCCGACTGCCCGCTCAGGTCAGCGCATGTTCCCCGCCTACGGCGGGCCGCTGCGCGGCGGAAGAGGGCGGAGGTGAACGGGAGTACAGTCGTGCGGCGAACGCCTGACCTTTGCAGCCGTGAGGTTTCCCGAAGAGGAGGGGACGTGGTGAGGCACAGCGTCCGTCACAGGTCATGGTCCGCGCCGTGCCTGGCCAGCCAGCGCTTCCTTTCGGCATAGTCCGGCAGCAGCACCTCCAGGCGCTCCCAGAATTCAGGCTTGTGGTGATGGAACTCCAGGTGGACCAGTTCGTGCAGCAGCACATACTCGGCGATGCGTCTGGGCAGCAGGGCGACGCGCCAGTGCAACGAGACGGTACCGGTCCGGCTGGCGGCCCCCCAGCGGTAGCCGAGGTCCGTGACCTCCACCTGCTTCGGCTGGACCCTCAACCGCAGCGCGAGCCGCTGGACCTGGTGCCCGGCCCACTCCGTGAGCTGCTCGGTGTACCAGCGGACGAACAGCTCCCGGCCCTGGGCGGCCTGCGATTCCGGGAGTTCGAAGTGCTGGCCGTTCAGCGTCAGTAAGGCGTCTGGCCTGGTGGGGCTGTGGGCCTGGACCAGGTGCAGGCGGTACGACCGGCCCTCGAACAGGAACCCCTCACCGCTGACATACTCCCGTTGCGGTGAGGGGCGGTGCAGCGCGGTCTTCTCCGCGAGTTTGCCGTACAGCCAGTCCAGCCGGGACGTGACGAAGGCCGTCAGCTGCGCCTCACTGGTTCCGGCGGGCACGAGCAGCAGCAACTGCCCGTCCCGCTCGACGCCCAGGCTGAGGGTCTTGCGGCGGGCGCTCTCCCGCACGGTGAACTCCATCTCCTGAATGCGCAGGGTCCATTCGGCGGCAGGCTGGGCCTTCAGAGCGGCGCACTCCACCGGGCATTCAGCCGCTTCGCCAGGTGCATCAGGTCATCGGCCACCACGCCGCACTGCTCGAACTCCACCAGGTTGTGGTCGTCGAGGTGCGCTGCCATCCACCCGCGTACCTGGGTCTGCTGAACGGGATTCCGCCAGAAGTCAGGCACCGTAGTCCGCTGGCGCAGGCCCTGGACGATGTGGACGGTCCCCTCGATGAGCCGGCGCACTTCGGTCTCGGCCAAGTCCTCGAACTTCGCGTCCTGAGCGGCGACAATCAGGCTGAAGAAGGGCGCTTCCGTCTTCGGGTCGAGCCCCGTCCGGTCGGCGGGTCTGCCACTCTGCATCTCCGCGATGAACCGCTTGAGGGCCTCGACCAGGGCGTCCCAGTGCTCGTTGTGCAGCTTGATGATGTCTTGCAGCCGTTCACTCAGCTTCTGGTAGAACACCGGGTCGTCATCCAGGTGGGCGGTGATGAAGTGCCGGGCGGCGTGCTCCATGGCGGCAGCCTGGGTGCGTTTGGATTTGAAGCCGCCGACCTCCTGGCGGAAGTTCGGGTCGAGCACCTCGATGCGCGGCACCTTGACCTGGATGCCCTCGGCGTCTACGTACTGGGCGATGAGCGCCTTGACCTTCGCTCCCGCGCCCAGGGGCAGGCCCTCGTCCTCGGTGTCGCGGTACACCTTCCGGACCATGTCGTAAATCCGGCTGAGGAGCGTGGCGTCCCGGATGAACTTCAGCGCTTCCGGGCGGGGCAGCACGATGTCCAGGGCGTCGAGGAACTCCTTAAGCTTCACCTTGAATTCCGCCCGCTGTTTCGGGTCGGCCAGGTGGTTCACGCAGGCTTCCCGGTCATCCAGGGCCAGCCCGGCGTCCGTGAACAGGCGGGTGGCGTCCAGGTGGGCCGCTGCGAGCTTTGGCAGCGTGTCGGTGATGGATTGCATGCTGCCCTGGATGTCTGCCTGCGTGTAGTCGCTCAGGGCCTGCGCCAGGTGGTGCCCCACCCCGAAGTAGTCCACGACCAGCCCGTGGCGTTTGCCGGGGGCGGTGCGGTTCACACGGGCAATCGCCTGAAGCAGCTCATGGTTCCGGATGTTCCGGTCCAGATACAGCGCCTGCTCGACCGGCGCGTCGAAGCCCGTCAGTAGCATGCTCTTCACGATGATGAGGCCGAGCGGGTGCTTCGGGTCCTTGAACTGCCCGTCCTCGCCGATGCGCTTGGCCTGCTTGGCCGGGTCCGTCCATTCAGCCCACTCGGCGGGGTCGTCCTTCCCGCCGTCTGAAATCACCGTGGCGAACTCCAGCCCGGCCAGCCGCTCCCGGTGCGGATGGGCCGCCACGAGCCTGCGGGTACGTTCTTCCAGGCTGGCGAGCTTCTCGATGGGCAGACTCAGGAACAGGGGGTTCAGCTCGTTCAACTCGGTGACCAGGTCCTGCTGCGCCCGGACGAACGCCTTGTGGTACTGCACGGCAGCGGCGCGGCTGTGCGCCACGACCTGCGCCTTGAAGCCGTTCGGGAGCACCTCGCTGGCGTAGTGCAGCAGTATGTCCTGCGCCTTGTCCGCGATGAGCTTCGGGGAGTTCAGCAGTTCACCCTGCGTGGCGTACCTGCGCTGCAACTCGTCCCGCTGGTCGTCCGTCAGCTGGTCGAAGAACAGGTCGAAGAGCTGGTCCACGCTCTTCCCGTCTTTCAGGAAAGCATTGACCTTGCGGCCCTCGTACAGAATCGGCACGGTCGCCCGGTCCTCCTGGCTTTCCAGGATGGTGTACTGGTCAATCATCGGCCCGAAAATCTCGTGCGTCTTCTTCGCTTGCCCTTTGATAATCGGCGTACCGGTAAAGCCAATCATGGCGGCGTTCGGCAGGGCCGCCCGCAGGTTGGCGTGCTGGGCGCTGCTGTGCGAGCGGTGCGCTTCGTCCACCAGCACCAGCAGGTTCGGCTGCGCGTTGACCACAGCCTGGTTCGCGTCGAAGGTCTCTTCCGGCTGGCCGCGCAGCTTCTGCACCATCCCGAACACGAACCCCGCGCCCGGCACGGCCAGCGCCTGATACAGCTCCTTCACGCCCCTGGCGACCTTCACGGGCTCCCCGGCCACCCTCGCGGTGCTGGCAAGCTGCTTCTCCAGGTCCCGGCGGTCGGTGACGACGACAATCTTGTAGGACCGCAACTCTGGAATTGTCCGGATGGCCCGGACCAGGAACATCATCGTCAGGCTCTTGCCGGACCCCTGGGTGTGCCACACGACCCCGCCTCGCCCGTCCACTTCCGCGCCCAGCAGCTTGGTCTTCCCGGTCCTGAGCCGCTGGAGGGCCTTGCGTACGGCGCGGTACTGCTGGTAACGGGCGACGCGTTTGCTCTTCGCGTCCGTGAGCGTGAAATTCTCCAGCAGGTCCAGCAGCGTGGCTGGGTTCAGCACGCCCGCCGTGAGCACCTGCTGGGCATGCAACTGGGGCTTACCGAGCTGCGCCTGCACCTGTTCCCGTGTGAACGGGTACGTGTCCTTCCAGGTCAGGAAGCTCTCCAGGGGCGCACCGACCGTGCCGAGCACCGCCTCGTAGAAGCTTGTCCCCACGAGCAGCTGCACCGTGTGGAAGAAGCCCTGCACGCCTTCCGGCTCCACGCTGCCGCGCAGGTTCTGGTAGAGCAGCAGGTCGTTGACGCTCTTCTCGATGGGGGCCGTGACATCGGGGGACTTGCATTCCACGACCACCAGGGGAATGCCGTTCACGAACAGCACGACGTCCGGCACGATGTACCCGGCCCCGCCAGAGTGGCCGGGCGGGTCCACCCGGAACTGATTCACTGCCAGGAAGTCGTTCCGGTGCAGGTACTCCGGCCGGAATTCAATGAACCGGACCGTGTGACCCTTCCCGTCCGGTCCCGTGACCTGCGCCCCGTCCAGCAGCACCCTGGTCAGGTGCTCGTTCACGGCCATGAGCCCGTGGAGACCGGCTGGAAGCCGGGTGAGCTGGCTCACGGCCTGACTGATGTGCGCGTCCTCCAGCCAGGGGCAGTCGGGTGCGTTGATGCGCCTGACTGCTTCCCGCAGTCGCCCCTCCAGCAGGTGCTGCTGGAACGATTCCCGCTCCGTGACCGCAGGGACAAACTTGTCGCCCTCCAGGTAACTCCAGCCCAGGCCCTGAAGGTGCCGGAGCAGGGGGGCTTCCACCTCGTTGTATTCGGCTCCAGGGGTCATGCGTCCGCGTCCTGTTTTTCCTGAGCGGTCATCGGCTCGCTGGAGAACAACTGGTCGTTAATGTCCGTGACCAACTCCACCCGTGTCACGGTGACCCCGATGTGGTGCTTGATGAGCAGGTCGATGAGCTCGTCGCCATCCACCAGGGTGATTGGCACCGTGTTGTCCGGTGCGGCGGCTTCCCTGGCCTTCTTGGAGAAGCTGGCAACGGTGAAGATGGTGCCCTTAAGGGCCTTGGCGTTGTGCAGGCTGCCACGCAGCTCGTTGACGGTGCCCGGCTGGATGTTCTGCTGAACCCGCTTGACCTGGATGGCCTCACGGAATGAGGTGACGCCGAAGCGCAGGTCAGCCAGGACGTCAATTCCGCCGTCGCCACTCTGCTTCGTCACCTCGACATTTTCGTACCCCATCGCCATCAGCAGCGTCCGGATGAGGTGCTCAAACCGGTAAGGGTGCATGGTCCTCAGGAGGTCCCGCAGGCGGCTCCGCTGCTCAGCGCGGTACGTCGCCAGGGCGCTGTCCAGCGTGAGCTTGGCTGAGTTCTTCTGCTGAACTTCCACGCTCGTGGCGTACTTCCGGCCCTGGCTGGTCAGAACGTACTTGTGCCCATCGCGCTCAACCAGACCGCGCTCCACGACATTGACCAGACGGTCGTAAAGCTTGCTCTCCATCGTCCCCTGCGAACGGCCATCCCCACCTGGGGCGAGGGCCTCCATCCAGGGCACCACGATGTCTTTCCGCTGAGCTGTGCCAATCGTTGCCAGCACGGAGAGCAGCTGCGTGATCCCCTCCGCTTCGTCAATTTCCCGGATGATGGCGGGTTGCTGCGCAATGAAGGCCTGCCCTCTGGCCGTGAGTCTGTACACCCCTGCTGTATCGGTTTCCAGCAGTCCGTAGTTCCGCGCCAGGGCCATTTCCCCCCCGGAGTACCTGGGGTTCAGCTTCGGGCCGTCCCACAGTTGCCGGGCCAGGTCGCGGTCCTTGCCCTGGAGCCGGGCGTCAATCCACTCATCGGGATCGCTCCAGCTCACCTGGCTCTGAGGCGTGCCCATCTGTTTGCCGATGGCTTCGTCCATGCTGCGGAAGTCACTGGCGGCCACACCATCCATGGCCGTCATCATCTGCCGGGCACGCTGATACGTCGGAAACCAGGGGGTACGGGCGATTTTTTTCATTGGTCCAGTCCTCTGCGCCTGCGCTCCGACGCTTCCTTCCGGGGTTTTTGCGGCCAGCTGAGCTTGGTGGCCCAGCCCTCGATGAGTCCAGCTGCTTTCAGGATGGTGTAGATACTCACGCCATGCGGCACATCTTCGCCACGACCGACATACCCGGCCAGGTACTCTTCTGAGTTGGAGTCGAGCCCCAGGCGTCGGCACACGATGAATGCCACCGACTCCGCCTCGAACTCGGCCACCTGAGGGACCTCGTGTGGCCGCTGCGGCCAGTCGTCACTACTGATGCCGCCGACGTGCCCGCAGCACAGGTGACCCAGCTCGTGCAGCAAGGTGACGAACTGCGATGCCCGGTTGAGCTGGGTTGTCTGGCCGCTCAGCTGAACGCGGTACCTCACTGGAGGCTCCTCTTTGTTTAGCTTCTGTGGTTTCCAGCCAGTCCCCACTGGGAGCGAGTACGGTCCGATGCTTCCCGCTGCCCCAGAACCGTCGTCGCGGAACTCCACCAGGACGCCGCGCCGCCGGGCATTGCGCATCAAGCACTCCCAGGATTCACTGCTCACGTAGCCATGCGCCCGGTACGGCTCCAGCACCTGCTGCGGCAGCGGTTCTCCCTGGGTATCCTCGTAATCAATCACAAAATCCACGGGACCGAAGGGCTTGAGGATGACGAGTGGAAACACGGGTCGGTCACTGCGAACCGTTCGCCTGAACTTCCATTCCCAGTCGGGGAGCCGGGCAGCGAATCGCAGGGTGGGCCGCTGCACCTGGAGCAGGTAGGCGTTGAATGGCGAGAAGCCCGAAAGCGCCGCAACGACCCGTAGCGCTTCCAGGTACTCAGCGCTGTTCCGGTAAATCTGGGTACGACGGACCAGCTCGTCGAAGTGCGCCGCCGCGTCAGGTCGTGCCACGTCAGGGCTCGCCAGTGAGCTTATTGCTGAGTGCCTTGAGTTCAGCGGTGACGTTAGGCCGAAGCTTGGGAGGGTTTACGCGGCTCCAGTTCTTCGTTTCGTGCCCGTACCTTCCGGCGACGATGGAGATGTGCCGCCCGACCCTGCGAGCGAGATGGAACAGCTGAGGGTCGCTGGCAGGGTGCCTGGCGAAGAACGCCTGCCATTCATCAGGGGGAATCAGGAGGTCCTGAGCCCACCCGTTCGCGGCCTGCTCGTCTGGGCTGCTGGTGTCGTACTCCTCCAGCGATTCTTCGGGGACCGGTGCATGGCCCAGCCGAATGTGCGCGAGCTCGTGCAGCAGGTTGAACCAGAACACATCCAGGTACGGGTAGCGCAGAGACAGGCCCACGACAGGCTGCGTGCGCCCCGGCTCGTCCAGATAGAAGGCCGCACCGTTTGTTTTGCTCTGGCTGGTGTGAGGGAGCAGCATGAAGCGGACCCCCGCCTTCGAGAGGACGTCCGGTACCTTCAGGAGACCCTGGCGGTCAGAGGTCAGACCCATAAGCTCCGGCAGCACCGCGTCCAGCGCATCGGGAGTGTACGTTGCCACCCGCTGGCCCTGGACGGCCTCTACCAGCTGGCGTGTCCATTCAGACATGGCTTGGGTATCAGCACCAGCCGCAGCACGGTACATGGCAGGCTGGGGGACCAGAGCGGGCATCGTCGGGATAACGGGGAAGTCCTCTGGGACAGCAATTTGAGCAGCAGGTCGAAGAGGATGACCAGCATCGCTGTCTTCGACTTCGGCAGCAGGCAAGGGCACCCGCACCCGCCCGGTGAGCAGGTCGTCCATCAGGCCACGCTTGAGCGCCTGGAGCTTGTCCAGCTTGGAGAGTTCCGTGTCCACTCGGTTTTGAAATCCGTCGAGCAGTCCTGCGATGCGCGCTTGCTCGTCAACCGAGGGCAGCGGAATGATGAGTTGCTGGATAGCTCCCTGAAACAGATTCGGCTGTGCAGCCTGAAGCTGCGTGTTGCGAATTTGGGCTTGTGTTCCAGAAGAACGCAGCGCCCATTCAGCAAAGCGGGTGGTGAGCTGAGTTTGGTTCAGTTTTACAAGCGCGGCACTGCGGACCAAGCAGCACCTCATCCCCGCTGGGATGGCTGCAACCCTCCCGATGGTCCCAGAACACGAAATAAGGATGTCTCCAGGCTCAGGGAAACAACGCCGAATCATCCGCTGGTATTCCTGTTCTGGCACATAGTCAACGTCATCAAGGGCAAGTTCTCCGTTAAGGACGTTTCTTGCGCTTAATAGCAAAACGCCCGAACTGGCCCGTTTCGGTGTGTGATGGTCACCATCGGTAATTTTGTGTGCCACATTTTGAAGCTGTGTGACGTTCCAGTCTCTCGGCAATATGCCCAGCTCTGTGCTTTCGAACTGTTGTGGGTTCTGCTCTGGGTCTCGGAGCTGACCCCGTTCGTCTAACCCTCGCTTCAGGAGGTCGTGTAGCAGGCCCTGGCGGCTGGCCTGAAGCTTCTCGATGACGCGCTGCGTGCCCTCAATGGTGCGGTCAAGGGTGTCGAGGATTTCAGCTATACGGCGCTGTTCGGGGAGGGGTGGAGTGAGAAGCTCATATCCCTCTAACTCACTCTTCTTGATGTGAACTAGGCCAGAAGCTCCATGGGCATCTTGTTCAATAGTCGGGGTGAGATGTTTAAGAGATTGAAATAGCCATGAAGGGTCCACTCCTGAAGTTAAGTGGAGCTTGAAAATGTGTTGGTTTAACAGCCCCTTAGCTCCATTCCAACGAAAGGGCCCAAAGGATGTTCCTCTACTGCCCGACCACGAGAAGAGTAAGTCACCAGGATTGACGACGACATGCCCTTCGCTGCTTCTCTCGAAGCAGTTGAAGTCGGTGCTGCCGTTCAAATTCTGAATTCGAATTATGGGCAATCCATGACTTCCCCAGTCTTCTGGCCTGAATGCTGAGCCGTTCTCGAACCGACATAACTGCCCCAGTGTTTTCTTCTGCACGTCAAGCCGAGGCATAGCCCAGCTCCCGTAAAAACTCGTCCAACTGTGCCGACGCTTCGTCCCGCTCCCGCTCCAGCTCGCGCAGGCTGATGTGATACTTGTCGTGCCAGCCTTCCAGCACAGCCACGATTTGGTTGCGATGTGCTGTGACAGCACGCTTCAGAGCTCTCTCTATGTTCTCTTGCATGAAGGTCAGCGCGAGCTGCTGCCGCCCCTCGTCGGTCATCGCTTCCACGGTGGCCTGAAGGCTGCTCAGTGCCTCGGTCAGCGTTGTCTTGTGGACCTTCTTCGTGTCGGTCAGCTTCTTCTTGACCAGCTTGGCGACGGCCGCATTCTGGGCGGCGGCCAGCGGGTCGTGGCCCTCGACTTCGTCGCCTTCCTCGGTCCCTTCGCCATCCAATGCCGTCAGCTCGGCTTCCAGCTCAGCGCGGCGCTCCTCCAGAGTTTGCAGGTCTGCCATATGTTTTGGGGCCAGGGCATTGAGCAACCGGTCCCGGTCGATGCCGCCCGTGGTGCTGCCGTCATTGTCCTCGCTGGTGGCGTTCTGAATCCAGCCATTCAGAAGTTCCTGCCAGCCGTTCGCGGCGAGGGTTTTCAGGTTGTTCTTGTTGTCGTCCCACCAGGCGGCGATGACGCCCGCAACCTGGAAAGGACCGAGCAGTGCAGCGCGGTCGCCCGAGGGGCCAAGGTGGTCCTGGAAGGTGCCGAGCAGCTCGCTCCGGACCTTCTGGAACGCCCTGGTCTCCGGCAGCGTGACGAGGTGGTGCTGCTGGGCGCTCCACCAGTTCTGGAAGCGCCGGTTCAGGTCCCGCTCCACCTCCTGCACGCCGCCGTCGTTCTCGACGACCCAGCGCTGGGCCTGCCGGGTTTCGGCATGTCCCCCGAAGTGCAGGTAGCGCGCATCCTCCGGGTTGTTGTGGAACACGACCTGCATGGGGTCGAATCCGTGTGAAGCGAACAGGTCCCGCTTCGCCTCGACTTCGGTCCTGGGCACGCCGCCCTGAAGGTGGGCACGCACATCGTGTGGTTCAGGCGCAGGCGTGTTGTCGGCGTACCGCCGAATGTTCAGGTTGTCGCCCTGTTCGCGCAGTTCTTCGCGGGTCACGACACGGGCATACCCCGGCACGTCCCGGAAGGCCTCATAGGTGCTGACGATTTTCTCGATGTGCTCAGGGCGCAGGACGTTCTGGGCGCGGATGGAGTGGTATTCAGCGTCAGCATTGATGAACAGCACCTTGCCCTGACGTTCGGCGGGTTTGTCCCCGGAGTGCCGGAGAACCAGGATGGCCGCGGGGATGCCAGTCCCGTAGAACAGGTTGGCGGGCAGGCCGATGACGGCTTCCAGCACATCGTCGTCCAGGAGGCCGGTGCGTATGGCCTTCTCTTCACCGCCCCGGAACAGCACGCCATGCGGCATGACCGTGGCAACCTTGCCGCCTTTCCGGGTGACGGCCAGCATGTGCTGGAGGAACATCAGGTCGGCTTTCTTGCCGGACTCCGGCGTGAACCCGTACTGGAAGCGCCCCGGCACGTCCATATCCTTGATGGTGTAGTTCAGGCTGAAGGGCGGGTTGGCGATGACGTAGTCGAACCGCAGCAGGCTGCCGTCCGGGTCCCGGTGAAGGGGATGCGCCAGCGTGTCCTCGTTGCGCAGGTCGGCGTCGTGGATGCCGTGCATGATGAGGTTCATCTTCGCCATCGCCCAGGAACTGCCACTGGCATCCTGACCGTACAGCTGCACGCTATCGGGATTTCCGCCATGTTCCTCGACGTACTGGCGGCTCTGGATGAGCATCCCGCCGGAGCCGACGCTGGGGTCATACACCCGCTTGTTCGGCTGCGGGTCCAGGAGGCGCACCATCAGCCGCACGACGTCGCGGGGCGTGTAAAACTCGCCGCCCTTCTTCCCGGCGCTGTCAGCGAACTGCTTGACAAGGTACTCATAGGCCGCGCCAATGAGGTCCGGGAACTCGAAGTCCTCATCCCGGAGGCGCTGCTCGCCGAAGTGCTGAATCAGTGCCCGCAGGCGCACGTCCGGCACCCGCGTCTGACCGACCTGGCGGTTGAAGTCGATGTGCTTCAGTACGCCTTCGAGGGCCGTGTGGTTCTCGCGTTCCAGGGCCGCCAGCGCCTTGTTCAGTCCGTTCCCGATGTCCTTGTGAAGCTCGTCGTGAATGTACGTCCAGCGGGCCTCCGGAGGCACGTAGAAGATGTTTTGCGTGTCGTACCGGTCCCGCTGCCCCGCCCGCTGCGCCGCCTGTTCCGGAGTGCGGCCGAGGGCGAGCTGCTGAGCGGTAATCCGCTCGTACTCGGCCTCGAACACGTCCGAGGCCCGTTTCAGGAAGAGCATCCCGAAGATGTACTCCTTGAATTCGGAGGCGTCCATCTTCCCGCGCAGGATGTCGGCAGCGGCGAACAGATGCCGCTCAAGTTGTTTCAGGGTGAGCTTGGGCATGAAATCCTTCTTAAGATAGGCGCATGGGGCTGAATGTGGATGAGTCCTGGACGCGATTTTTGTCGTCCAGGACTCTGTTTCTGTTAAATTCTGGACTACAGCTTTTCCAGCAGCTTTGCCTTGAATGCCTTGAATTCCTCCGCATCAAGCACGCCCTTGGCGTGTAGTTCGGCCAGACGCTCCAGCTCGGCAGTAACGGAGATACCTCCCGCCGCAACTTGAGGTGTGGCGGGAGTTGGCTGGGACTCTGCGACGAACAGATGCCGAAACTCGGCCATGTGGTCAATGACTTTCTGGGCGTTCAGTGCGCCAGCATGTACGCTGAGGCCGCCCCAGATTTCGAATTTGACACGCTGCTTCACATCATTGATGCGGCAGACCACCACCACCGTGTTCTTGAGCCGGTGCACGTCGTTGTCATGTCCGCCTGCAATGATGCTGCGCACCATACTGACTTTGAAGTTCTCCAGCTCAAGGTCATGGGTATCGCAGTAAGGGAGATGAATCACGGTTTGGTGCTTGACCCATACCAGGTCCCACTCGCCGACATACAGTTCGCCGCCATCGATGATATCGGGCATGCCGGGGTACCCGCCGTGGTAGTTGGCAGCGACCTTGAATTTCACAATGCTCGGTATGTGCTGAGCCAGGAATGCATCCGTATCTGCCTTCTTCCTGGCAGCCTCTGCCTCGGCGACTTTGCGCTGTTCTTCGGTTTTCTGTTGATATTCGGCGTAACGTTTCTGACTTTCGACACCAATTTCAGAGGCAACTTCGGTGGCCTTCTTGCTGATTTCCTCAAGCTTCTTCAAGAACGACATGATGACCTCACCAGCCCAACTTCGGGCGGGACATGATGCACTCGTAGCTCATGGTTGGGCTGTAATCGCTGCCGTCCGAAGCCCGGCGACAGCTTTCGGTTTTCCAGCCTGCCGCACCGTAGTTGTCCATCTCGGCTTTAAAGGTGATGTCGCTGGGCCCGACCGTCATGTATTCGTACTTGGGGCGGTGGGTGAGCTGGAAAGCCAGTAGACCCAGCAGGATGATGTTCGTCAGCATCAGGACGCGGGGCAGCCAGATGCGGAAGTCCTCCTGTCCTGAGGCAGCTTGCTTGGGCTGGGTGGTCCTTGCGCCTGCTTCGCGTTCGGGTTGAGCTTGAGGGGAGGGAGTGGCCGAGGTGGGCACCTGGCCTGTGGGCACGGTGTGGCGTCCGGTCATGCGTGTTCTCCGATGGGCTGCGCAGTTTCGGTGTTGACTTCGGCTACGGCTTGGGTAGACGTAGGTGCGGCCGAAACGGCAGAGGTTCCGGTGATGTGCTCAGTGATGTGTTCGGCGCTGCGGAGGTAGGCGACGAACATCAGGATGGACACTGCTCCCATGGCGATGCCGAGCCAGCTGCCTGCCAGGAAGTCGTACAGGCCGTGAATCAGGGCGGCGACGCCCAGGCCGAGGAGGAGCAGAGCGGTGCGTCGCTGTGGGGCAAGCAGACTCAGGCCCAGGTAGTACCCGGCGATGCCGGTGAACACGCAGTGCAGGAAGGGCAGCGTGATGAGCCGCAGGAACTCCATGATGACGTAGTTGCCGCTGCCAACGACGCCGTAGGCCATGCCAACGGTATTGAGGTCGGTGTAGCTGATGGAGTACGCCACGGCTTCGGCCACGCCGAACGCCAGGCCGCTCAGACCTGCGTAGAAGGCCGCTTCACGGGGCGTGTAGATTTCGCGGAGCTTCACGGCGAGCCAGAAGATGGGCAGGAGCTTCACGGCCTCTTCCAGGAGGCCGACGCCAACGACGAAGCCGACCAGGCGAGCCGGACTGAACGACCACTCGGTGGCACTGTACAGCAGGCTGACGAACGGCAGCTGCTGGATGCCCAGGACCAGCAGGACGCCCACGATGGCGGTAAAGACCGTGGGGATGACGATGTTGCGGCGTTTCAGGGTGCCGGGCTGCACGAGAAGCCACAGGACGTAGCCCCACAGCAGAGCGAAGTACAGGCCGATGGCCCAGGCGGCCTCGTGAATTTCCGCGCCGATGCCCCACAGGTGGGTCAGGGACAGCGGGAAGAGTGCAAAGAACAGCAGGGCCTGCACCCAGCGCATCTTCCAGGGCTGGTCGCCAAGCCAGCGTTTCACAGGGAAAAGGACATCGAAGGGCAGGCCCTTGAAGTCGTCGATGAGGTTCTGAAGGGGACGCTCGGAACGGACAGGTGGTGACGTAAGAGAAGATTGGGGTTCCGAGGTGGGCAGTGGAGCTGATGTGGTTGTGTCAGTCACGGTTCACCTGTTGGTAGGGCGACGATAGGGGAGGGGGCTGAGGGTGTGGGGCACACTTGACGCAGGCCCCCCCAAACACCCCCAGCGGGGTTCGCGCCCCCTTCAGTGATGGGGCCGGGACAGGGCACTCAGGACGGGGTAGGCAGCCTCCAACTCGGCGCGGCGTTCGTGGTGTTCACGGCAGAGCTTTGCCAGGGCGTCCTGCCCTGGCTCGTCGAAGGCGCAGGGCGTGAGCAGGGTCTCCAGGGCGTTCAGGTTGGTGAGCACTTGCAGGTACTCCATGGCGACGGCCGCAGGCACCGCGGTCAGCCCAAGGCGGGCGCGGATGAGTTCGACATCGTAAAAGGGGGTTTGGTTCATGGGAGGTCCTCCAAAGAGAGAGCCCCAGCGCATCCGGTGGATGGCTGGGGCGGGAATGGGATGAGAAACAGTGGGGGTGTCCTCTGACTGGCTTGAGACAGCTGGGGTGTTTCGGTAGACTATTGGGGTCCAAGGACCCTCGGAATAAAGCTTGGTGTCGCGGTCAGGAGGAAATAGAAGTTGTGCGTGCTGGACAGGGTTCAGCGGTTGGAGCGCACACGAGTCCTGATAAGCGTGAGGTCCCCAGTTCAAGTCTGGGCATCCGCACCAAAGAGAGAGCCCCCGCCACGTGCGGGGGTTTTTGCTGGGCTCCGCCGCTTTACTGTTGGCACTCCACCTCGACCGGCTGCGCCTGCCCCAGCAGGGTGCGAATCACGTCGCTGATGGTCAGCACACCCAGCAGTTCGCCTTCTCCAGTAATAATCGGCAGGCCGCGCACGTTCAGTTCCAGCATGCGCCGTACCGCGTCGTGCATCGGCACGCCTTCGAGCAGGTAGCCGGTGGGCGGGCGCATCAGGTCGCGCACGCTCACGCCGCCCAGCACGAACTGCGCGGCCATCACGGTGGGGCCGTGGGCGGCGCCGGCGCGGTCAAGGGCCGCTGCCACGTCCTTTTCGTGCAGCACGCCCACCAGTTGCCCGCCGTCCACCACGGGCAGCACCCGCAGGCGCGTCACCTTCAGTTTGGCGGCGGCCTCGGCAGCCGGGGCGTCGGGGGCGGTGGTGACCACGCTGCGGGTCATATGCTGGTCCGCCAGTCCCCAGTGCAGGCGGGGCGCCTGCACCTGGGCGCGCAGGATGTCGGTCAGGGTGAGCATGCCCAGCGCCTCGCCGGCCTCGCTCACCACCGGCAGGCCGCCCACCCGGCGGTCCAGCATGGTCTGCAGGGCCTCGCGCAGCGGCGTGTCGGGGGTCACGGTATGCACCGGCGCGCGCATAATCTCGCGCAGGCGAATACGGCCCACCCTCGCCGTAAAGGTCCAGGGGTTCAGGCCCTCGGTCAGGGTGGGCAGGGCACGCTGCACCTCGCCGTCGGTGACGATGCCCACCACCCGCCCCTCCTGCACCACGGGCAGCCGTTTGATGCCCAGCTCTTCCATGGTCACCACGGCGGCGGGCAGCGGGTCGTGCGGCGAAATGGTGACGGCGCGGGGGTGCATGGCGTCCTGCACGCGGGTGGGTCGGGTCATGGTGGAACCTCCTGGCTCCAGGGTCACCCGCGTGGATTACGGAGGCATTACAGCAGAGGCAAAGCAGCGGCGCGGCGAAGGCAGAGGCCTCGCCGCGCCTCCTGCCTTCGCCCTTAAATCAGGCTCAGCTGCTCGCCGCCTTCAAGGTGCGCCAGATGCTCGGGCAGAGTGCCGGGTTTGTCCATCACGATCTGCTCGGCCTTGTACGAGGAGCGTACCAGCGGCCCCGACACGACTTCCAGAAAGCCCAGTTGCATGGCTTCCTCGCGGATCTCGTCGAATTCGGCCGGCGACACGTAGCGCTCCACCGGCAGGTGGTGCATGGTGGGCCGCAGGTACTGTCCGAAGGTCAGCACGTCCACGCCCGCCGCGCGGCAGTCGCGCATGGTCTCGCGCAGTTCCTCGCGGGTTTCGCCCAGCCCCAGCATGATGCTGGTCTTGGTGATCACGTCCGGGCGGGCCCCCTTGGCGTGGGCCAGCACCCTGAGCGTCTGGTCGTAACTGGCGCGGATGTCACGCACGGGGTGCGTCAGGCGGCGCACGGTCTCCAGGTTCTGGGCATAGGTGTCCACGCCGCTGTCCAGCACCAGATCAACGCAGTGGAGGTTGCCGCCGAAGTCGGGGGTCAGGGCCTCCACACGGGTCTCCGGGTTCAGGCGCTTGATGGCCGCCACCGTCTTGGCGAAGTGGTAGGCGCCGCCGTCGGGCAGATCGTCGCGGTCCACGCTCGTCAGCACCACGTACTTCAGGCCCATGAGCTTGACGCTCTCGGCCACGCCCTGGGGCTCGTCCAGATCCAGCTTGCCCATGGGGTTGCCGGTGTCCACGGCGCAGAAGCGGCAGGCCCGCGTGCAGATGTGGCCCATCAGCATGAAGGTGGCCGTGCCGCGCGACCAGCACTCGCCAATATTGGGGCACATGGCTTCCTCGCAGACCGTGTGCAGGCGGTGCTCCTTGACGATCTTGCGCACCTCGGTAAACACCTGCCCCGTGGGGATAGTCACTTTCAGCCACTCGGGCTTCTTGTCGCGCACCGGCACGCTGTCTTTGCGGTAGATGCCGTTCTTGATGAACTTGGGTTCCTTGGGGTCGGTCTGGGTCATGGTGGCTCTCAGCTCCCGGCGGCGGCCAGCGTGGGCCGCGTCCAATCGTAGGTGGCAAAGGTGGTCGTAAAGGCGCCGTGCAGGGCCGTTTTGGCCTGGGGCATGGTGGGGGGGGTGCCCAGGCCGCGCAACTCATATTCGCGCGCTGCGCTGGTCATCTGGGTGCCGTGCAGGCCGCAGGGCACGATCAGGTCAAAGTGTGGCAGGGTGGTGGTCACGTTCAGCGCCAGCCCGTGCAGGGCCACCTGCCGCTGCACCGCCACGCCAAACGAGGCGATCTTCTGTTCGTAGGTCAGGCCGTTCACCTCCCGGGGGCTCACGTACACCCCGGCGTACCCCGGATTGGGGCGGGCGTCTTCCAGGCCCAGCTCGCGCAGCGCAGCGATGGTGGCGCCCTCCAGCAGCCGCAGAAAATCCGCCACCTTGCGGCCCACGGGGAAAATCGCGTAGGCCACCAGTTGCCCGGGGCCGTGATAGGTCACGTCGCCGCCGCGTTCGGTCTCCAGCACCTCGATGCCCTGCGCCGCCAGATACTCGCGCGTGACCACGATATTGGTGCCCTCTTTCGCCTTACGGCCCAGGGTCAGCACCGGGGGATGCTCCACCAGCAGCAGCGTGGGCCGCGCCGCCGCCGCCACCACCTGCGCGTGCAGGGTTTTCTGAAGGGCCCAGGCATCCCGGTACCCCATCACGCCCAGGTCCAGCACGTCAAAGGCGGGGTCACTCATGGGCCCCATGGTACGCCCCGGGGCGCCTTTTTCACCGTGTCACAGGCGGCGGTCTGGCCGCCATTGACCAGGGGCGGTGGTGAATCGCGCGCCCTGCGCTGGTTGTGGCCGTCCAGACTGCGGGGACACTGCAGGAGGTGCGCCAGATGGCCGAGGGCAAGGGGGCCCCGGGCCCCCTACCCTGGGCCATGCCGGCACTTGTGATTCCCGATGTCCGTTATCAGGCCAGCTTTCTGGAGGCTGTGCGAGAGGCCCAGCGCGAGGGCAGCGGCCTGGGCGACACCCTGAACTGGAACCTGGCTGAACTGGCCGCTGATTTCCCGGCCTTCCTGGCGGCGCTGCGGCGCTACGAACCCGGCAACGTCCTGCCTGAAGGCTACGTGCACTCCGAGGCGCTGTGGCTGGTGCAGGGCCAGGACTATCTGGGCCGCGTGAGCATCCGCCACACTCTGAACGGGCGCCTGCGCGAATTCGGCGGCCACATCGGCTATGAGGTGCGCCCCGGCGCGCGGCGGCGCGGCCACGCCACCCTGGCCCTCCGGCTGGCGCTGGCCCGCGCCCGCGAACTGGGCATTGAGCGCGCCCTGGTCACCTGCGACGTGGCCAATCTGGGCTCGCGCGCCGTGATTGAGGCCAATGGCGGGCAGCTGGAAGGAGAATTCACCGTGCCGGACCACGACCAGCCTATTCGCCGGTACTGGGTGCCCACGCCCGAATAAGTGGCGTGCTCTCCCGGCGCCGGCAGCCTGAGGGCCTCGCTCTGCGGCGCAGCTGTAGCTGTCCCAGCCCGCTCGGTTGACCTGGAGATCAACCGAGTGGAGTGAGGGGCGAGGCCCTTAAGGACGTTGCCCCTCAGGGTGCCACTGTTCAGGAGAACACCGAACAGCCTCCACGCCCGGTGCAACATACTTTTTTCGAGACTCGCTTCGCTCGGTTGATCTCAAGATCAACAGCGAGTGAGACGGGTTCCGAACAATTCCGCCGTGTGTTCCGGAATTGTTCCGACCGGAGGGACTCGAAGAGCTGCGGAGCAGAGAAGGAAAAAATACGGATTTCCGGGAATTGGGCTGGAACAGCGCCGAAGGCGGGGAACATCCCCCTTCTTCCCGGATGGTACGGAAATGGACGGCAGTCCGTATGACTTAAGGACGTTGCACCTCACGTTACGACTTTGCAGGAGAGCACCGCAAAGTCTCCACTCCCGGTGCAACGTACTTTTTTCGATACTCGCTCTGCTGCGCAGCTGTTCCAGCCCGCTCGGTTGATCTAAAGATCAACAGCGAGCTACTTAGCTCTGGCGCACTTCCCGGGCCTTCTCGTCCATCAGCTCGGCCAGGTCCTGCAGGGCCTGGGCCTGCTCGGCGGGCGGGGCGGCTGTGTCGGTCAGGCCGTCGGCCACTGCCTCGCCAATGCGGGTCAGGGCCGCCATCTGGGCGGGGGGGGCGTCGTCCAGTTCGCTCAGGCGGCTCACCACCTGCTGCCCGGTCTCGCCCAGCGCCTGGGCTTCTTCCTGGGCACTCAGCTGGCCCAGGCCCGCCACCTTCTCGTGAAACTCGGTGCTCACGCGCGAGAGCTGGCTCACCTGTTCCAGCGTCTGCGCCTGCACCTGCGCGGCGTGAACCAGGGTGTCCAGGGCCGCCACCTGCTCGCGCACCCGCGCGTGAATGTCTTTCAGGCGCTGCACGTTCATCTCTTCCAGGGGGGTGTCGGCCACGTCGGTCAGCGCCTCACACACCAGGGCGTCCAGGGCCTGGGCCGCCGTTAACTGGGCCTCGCTGCTTTCCAGCAGCCCCTGCAGGGCGCGCGCCTGCGTCGCCTGTTCCCCGGCCGCGTCACTCAGGGGCAGGGCGCGCAGCTGCTCGGTGGTCAGGTGCATCACCTGCCGCAGGGCGTCGGTGGCGGCCAGACCCTCACGCCCGGCGCGCACAATGGCGTCCAGCGCGCTGCTCTGGGCCCAGCCAGCGGCGCCCACATGCTGCCGGGCGCGCATCTCGGACACCCGGCGGCGCTGCGCCAGCGACGCGGCCCGAACCTTGCCCACCTGCTCTGCCGTCTCCGACCCATTCATCAAGTCTTCAGGCTGCCGCACATGGCGACCGTTTAACGTAACGTGGATTGCCTTTGGCTGCTCGCGCTGAGTGCCTGCCCCTTGCCGCGCCTGGGGCCGGGCGCGTATACTTTTCCGGTTTGGCCGTGCGGCAAGCGCCGGGGCCAGTGCAACAGGAGTAAGAACGTCTCTGGCTGCCCACGCAGCAGTGTGGGACGGTCCGCTGCCCAAAGGAGAGAAGTTATGCAGAGCAGCATCAAAGTGAACCGTGGCGCCATTCTGCGCGCCGTCGAGCAGCCCCACATCAAGAGTGACCACCCCGAGTTCCGCCCCGGTGATACGGTGCGCGTGGAAACCAAAGTGGTGGAAGGCAACCGCACCCGTAACCAGGCGTTTGAAGGCGTGGTGATCGCCATCAACGGCACGGGCAGCCGCCGCAGCTTCACGGTCCGCAAGATTTCTTTCGGTGAAGGCGTGGAGCGCGTATTCCCCTTCTCCAGCCCCCTGATTGCCAAAGTGAGCGTGCTGGAGCGCGGCAAGGTGCGCCGCGCCAAGCTGTACTACCTGCGCGACCTGCGCGGCAAGGCGGCCCGCATCAAGAGCGACCGCAGCCGCGTGATGAAAGACGCAGCCCGCGCCCAGCAGAGCAAGCAGGCCGCCGCCCAGGCTGCCCAGGCCCCGGCCGCAGAAGCCCCGGCCAGCGACGCCGAGTAAGCAACGGTTTTTTTCAGCCGCCCCCGCACGTAGCGGGGGCGGCTGCTTGTGGCTGGCGAAGCGGCGCCGCCTCGCCTACCGTGAAGGCGTGGACACCCTGCCCTTTGCCCTGCTGGCCCTGGATCTGGACGGCACGCTGCTGAACGAGGCCGGTGAGGCGCCGCCAGGGCTGCTGGCCGAGCTGCGGGCGTGGGAGGCAGCGGGCGCGCACCTCGCCATCCTGACCGCGCGGGCCTGGGTGCCCACCCTGCTGAGTGACTGGCCGGTCAACACGGTGTCGCGCTGTTACGGGGCCCAGCTGCGGCAAGGTGGGCAGGTGATCCGCGAGCGGGCGCTGGCGCCGCAGACGGTGGCGGCGGCGCTGGGCCTGCTGGATGCCCGAGATCTGGCCGCTGGGGGCAAGACGGTTGTGGTCACGCGCGATCCTGCACACGCCGTTCGGCCCACAAACATGGCGGCGCTGCGCCGGGGTGCTGCTGCCCCGGGCGTGCTGAAGGTGGTGCAGGGCGGCGACCCGAAGCGGCTGGATGACCTTCAGGTGGCGTGGGCCGCCCTGCCGGGTGCGGCGGTGATCCGCGAGCGGCCGGGCCGCGTGGTGCTGGTGGCGCCGGGGGCCGACAAGGGCCGGGCCCTGGCTGGGCTGCGCCGCCGCCTGGGGGTGCCCCGGCGCCGCGTGCTGGCTGCTGGCGATGGCCCCGCCGACGCCACGATGCTGGGCCACGCGGGGCTGTTCGTGCGGGTGGGCGCGTGCGCCGCGCTGGCCCACGCCGGACAGACGGTGGCGGGGCCAGCAGAACTGTGCCGCTTGCTGGAAGCGCGGCGCCTGAACCCCGGAAGCCCGCGTCCCCCGGCCGCCCCGGCCCAGATGCGCTAGGCTGCCGCCCGTGAGGGACCTGCCCGCCGACGCCCCGACCACGCTGCCGCTGCTGATGGCCTTTGATCTGGACGGCACCCTGATTCCCGATGCCGGGCGGGAGGTGCCACCGGACACCACAGCGGCCCTGGCCCGGCTGCGGGCGCTGGGCGTGAAGGTGGCGATCATCACCGGGCGCGACACGCCGCCCGCGCAGGTGCGCCTGAGCGCGCACCCTGACGCGGTGGCCACCAACAACGGCGGGCGCATTCTGGTGGGCGATGACCTGCATCTCGAAGCGCAGTTCTCGGACAGTGACCTGGAAGCGGTGCTGGCCCACGAACTGCACGGGGCGCGCGTGGTGCTGTTCACTGCCGACGCGCTGTATGTGGACCTGCCGTCCGGCACCCAGCCCGAAGCCTGGATGGTGGCCCGGCAGTTCCGGCCCCTGGCCGAGGCGCCAAGCAGCGGCATCCTGAAGGTGGGCTTCTACCACCCCGGCGTGGCCGATCTGGCCGCGCGCCTGCGCCAGTCTCATCCGCATCTGGTGCTGACCGGGGCGCAGACGCCCTATCCGCACTTTCTGACGGTGACCCCGGAGGGCGCGCACAAGGGCGCGGCGCTGACGCTGATTGCCGACACCCTGGGCGTGCCCCACGACCGCACCGTGGCTTTTGGTGACAGCGACAACGATGAAGCGATGCTGGAAGTGGCTGGCTACGGCGTGCAGGTGGGCACCCTGCCCCTGCTGGCCCCCCACGCCTGGGCCCAGGTGCCGGTGCAGGAGGATCTGGGCACGTTTCTGCAGGCCTGGGCGAACCGGATGGAAAGGGATGGGGCCAGCGTGGAGCGTCGAACGTAAAGCGTGGCGAAGGCCCGGAGGGGCTCTCGAACGCCGTTCTGGCAGGGCATGCCAAAGGGGGTGGAGCGGCTGGGGCTTTTCCCCACGCTCCACCCCCTTTGGCACGCCTACTTCAGCGTCATGCTGGTCAGAATGGCGCGGCCCTGCTCGGCCAGGTCGGCGGGGGTGCCGCTGGGCAGCATCAGGGTGGCGGTATACAGGCGGTTGTTCTTCAGGGTGAAAATCTGGGTCCAGCGCACGGTGCCGCCCTCGCCGTCGCCGGTGTAGCTCCACAGGATCGCGGGCTGGCCGCTCACCTTCACGTTCTTCTCGCCCAGGAATTTGAGCTTGGTGACCACCTCAGGCATCCTGCGCTCGTTGATGTCGCGCACGTCGGCCAGGGTGGCTTTCAGTTCGGCCGGGATGTCCTGCACCACGACCGTGACGGTGGGCCGCAGGGCGCCGATGGTCTTGTTGATAAACGCCACGTCGGCGCCGGGCACGTTCTTCAGAGGGGTCCAGCCGCTTGGCACGCGAATGCTGTAGCCCTTGGAACTGGTGGCGGTGATGGTCTCAATGGTGCGGGGTTCGGTGGGGGCAGCGGGCGCGGTCTGGGCCTGAACAGTTACGAAAGGGCCAGCCAGCAGGGCGAGACTCAGGAGCACGCGGTTCATGGGCCCCAAGGTAGAGCCTGAAGGTGAGCCCAATCTGACGCCAGCGGCCCGGCAAAGGCCACCTGCCCCGCGTGCAGGTGCAGGTGGTGGGTCAGCCCGGGTAGGGCGTCACCCGCGCGGTGCGCCACCACCAGCAGGTGGGTGCCGCCCCGGGCCAGTTCGGGCAGGAGCGCCAGAAAGGCCGCGCGCGCCGCGGCGTCCAGAAAATCCAGGCCCTCGTCCAGCAGCAGCAGCCGGGGGCGGTGCAGCGCGGCGCGCGCCAGCAGCAGCCGGCGCAGCTGCCCCTGTGAGAGGGTGTCGGCCGGGCGGGCCAGCAGGTCGGCAGCCCCCAGCCGGGCGGCCAGCGCCTCCACTTCGGCCTGCTGGGCCGCGTTCAGATCTGGGGCAAAGCCCTGGGTGCCGCTCCAGGCGCTCCCCAGTACCTCGCGCCCGGTCCAGCTCTGCCGCTGGCGAATGCCCACCTCGGCGCCCACCAGCCCGGTGGCGGCGCGGCGGTCTTCCAGGCGGTCGCGGGCCAGAAAAGGGCGCTCGATCTGCCCGCCCAGCGCCGGGTGCAGCTCGCCGGCGATCAGGCGCGTGAGGGTGCTCTTGCCGCTGCCGTTCTCACCGGTCAGCAGCCAGTGTTGCCCGGCCGCCCAGGTCCAGCTCAGGGGGCCCAGGGCGCGGTGGCCGTTGCGGTACACGGTGGCGTTCGTCAGGCGCACCAGGGGGTGTGGGGTGGGGGGCCCAGGGGGTGGGCCAAGATGGGGAAGGGGGGCGGCAGATTCTGTGGGCGCTGCGGGGGCAGTCTCTGTAACCTGCCCGTCGGCCACCCGCACAGTGCGCCAGGGCAGCGGCGGCGCTTCTTCGGGGCGGTGGGTGGCCAGCACCACGGCCACCCCGGAGCGCCAGAGATCGGTCAGCACCTGCCCCAGCTCGTTTCGCGCCCCCTCGCTCAGGCCGTCAGTGAATTCGTCCAGCAGCAGCAGCTCAGGGCCCGGCATCAGGGCGGCGGCCAGCAGCACCCGGCGGCGCTGGCCGTGGCTGAGGGTGCGGAAATCCCGGTCCAGTAGCGGTCCCAGGCCGGTCAGGGCCGCCACCTGGGCCAGCCGGGCCCGCGCCGGGGGAGTGGGCGTCCACAGGTTCAGGGCCTCCCCCTCGAAGGCGGCCAGCAGCACGTCCTGCACACTCTGCACCCACTCACGGGTGAGGTAGAAGGCTTCGGCGTCTGGCCCCACCACGCGCAGGGTGCGCCGGGCCGACACCGCCGAGCGCTGCGGCTGGCCACCCAGGGCATACGTCCGCTGGCCGCCAACGGGCGCCACCTGCCCGGCCAGCAGGCGCAGCAGCGTGGTTTTGCCGCCGCCGTTGGGGCCCCACAGCCGCAGGGCCTCACCGCGCGCCACCTGCAGGGTCACGCCGCGCAGCGCCGGCTGGCCGCCCTGAAGCGCCGTCACATCCTGCAGGGTCACCAGTGGCCGGTCCATGCGCGCGAGTCTAGCGGTCAGGGCGCCAGGGGCAGGGCACTCCGTCTGAACCGGGAACCCAGGGCCGGCCGGCCTCGTACACAGCCCCAGACACAGGAGACCTAAGGGGGACTATGGGATTTACGATTTTTGTGGCGGTGCTGGTGCTGCTGGTGATCGTCACGCTGTTTGCCGGGGTCAAGAGTGTGCCGCAGGGCTCGCAGTGGACCCTGGAGCGTTTCGGCAAGTTTCAGCGCAGCCTCAAGCCAGGCCTGAACCTGATCATGCCCTACATTGACCGCGTGGGCCGCAAGGTCAACATGATGGAGCAGGTGCTGGACGTGCCCAGTCAGGAAGTCATCACCAAGGACAACGCGCTGGTCACGGTGGACGGCGTGGTGTTCTATCAGGTGCTGGACGCGGCCAAGGCCAGCTACGAGGTCAGCAACCTGCAGCAGGCCATCCTCAACCTCACCATGACCAACATCCGCACCGTGATGGGCAGCATGGACCTGGACGAACTGCTCTCAAACCGCGACCAGATCAATGCCCGGCTGCTGACGGTGGTGGACGAGGCCACCGAGCCGTGGGGCGTCAAGGCCACGCGCATTGAGGTCAAGGACATCAAACCGCCTGCCGATCTGGTCGCCAGCATGGCCCGCCAGATGAAGGCCGAACGCGAGAAACGCGCCAACATTCTGGACGCCGAGGGCTTCCGGCAGGCCGCCATTCTGAAGGCCGAAGGCGAGAAGCAGGCCGAGATTCTGTCGGCCGAGGGCCGCCGCCAGGCCGCCTTTCTGGAAGCCGAGGCCCGCGAGCGCGCCGCTCAGGCCGAGGCTGAAGCCACCCGCATGGTCAGCGAGGCGATTGCCAACGGCAACGCCCAGGCCATCAACTACTTTGTGGCCCAGAAGTACGTGGAGGCCCTGCGCGACATTGCCACTGCCCCCAACCAGAAGACCCTGATTCTGCCGGTCGAGGCCACCAGCGTGCTGGGCAGCCTGCAGGGCATTGCCGAGGTGGCCCGCGAGGCCTTCGGCGGGCGCAAGGGGTAGCGGCCATGGACTGGTGGCCCACCCTGGGACGGGTGCAGCCCTGGCACTGGTGGGTGCTGGGCGCCCTGCTGCTGATTCTGGAAGTCGCCGCGCCCGGCATCTTCTTCGTGTGGCTGGCGTTGGCGGCCTTTGCACTGGGGCTGCTGGTGTTTGTGCTGCCGCTGCCGGTGGCGGTGCAACTGCTGCTGTTTGCCGCGTTCAGCGTGGCGGCGGTGGTACTGGGCCGCCGCTATCTGGCCCGGCTGCTCCCCGATTCCCCCGAAGCCGAGCGCCTGAATCAGGGCTCTCACCGCCTGGTGGGGCAAACCGTGGTGGTGACCCGCGCCATCGAGAATGGCGTGGGCCGCGTGCGCGTGGGCGACGGGGAGTGGCGTGTCACGGGCCCCGACACCCCCCAGGGCGCCCGCGTGCTGATCGTGGCCGCCGACGGCGCGACCCTGCACGTGCGCGAGGTCAGCGGCACCTGGACGTGAAGGGAGAGGGCTGTGGGCCATGAGCCATGGGGCAAACCCCCAAAGCTCATGGCCCACAGCCCATGGCACAGTTCAGCTCCGCTGAGCCGGATACAGCCAGCGCCGCAACAGGCGGGAGAGCAGCGGCAAGACCGGCCAGTTCAGGAACACGGTGGCCAGAAACGCCGACGGAATAATGGCCGCCCACCAGGGCCAGCCTTCTGTAAAGAAGCCGCACAGGTAGCTGAACAGCAGAATCAGGGGGTACACCCCCACAAACCCCACCACGATGTTCTTCCACAGCGGCGGGGCGGGCAGGCTGCCCGGCAGGTCAAACCACGCCTCCAGGCCGCGCGCCTCGCGGTAATCCACATCGGAGGCCGTGAAGCCCGGCAATTCGCGCAGGGCCGCCTGATACGCCGGATTCGTGCGCCATGCGTCCAGCGCCTCCTGGCTGGCGAAGCGCAGCAGGGTGATGTACTCGGGCACCGGGCCGGAGGGGTCCCGCAGCACATGCAGGCCCAGGAAGCCGGGCTGCTGGCCCAGCAGGGCGTGGACGCCGCGCGCCCAGGCTTCGTAGGGCTCTACCTGCGAGGAGCGCACGCGCTCGGTAATGACCAGCGTCACGCCCTCGGGGGCCGTGGAACTGGGGGACGGCACGGTCATGGGGGGGGTGGATGGGGTCACGAACACCTCCTTGAATACGGACAGCCGCGTCCGGTTTCCGTGACAGGAAAAACCCCCTTCCGCACGGGGAAGGGGGCAGGGGGCGGGAACGTCGAATCAGCGCTTGCTGAACTGGGGCGCGCGGCGGGCCTTTTTCAGGCCGTACTTCTTGCGCTCGACTTCGCGGGGGTCGCGGGTCAGCAGGCCCTTGGGCTTCAGCTGGGCGCGGAAGTCGGGGTTGACCTTCAGCAGCGCGCGGGCAATACCCAGCTTGATCGCGTCGGCCTGACCGGTGGGGCCGCCGCCAGCCACGGTGATCACGGCGTCGTAGCGGCCAGCAGTGCCGGTTTCACGGAACGCCTGCAGGGCGTGCACGGCGCGCAGCAGTCCACGGAAGTAGGACTGGAACTCCTTGCCGTTCACGATGATCTTGCCTTCGCCAGGGCGGAGGAACACGCGGGCCACGGCGCTCTTGCGGCGGCCGGTGCCGTAAAACTGTTCGGGTTGCTGAATCGCCATTATTTAACCTCGAGGGTCTGGGGCTTCTGAGCCGCGTGGGGGTGCGTCTGGCCAGCGTAGACCTTCAGGCGGCTGTGCATGGCGCGGCCCTGACGGCCCTTGGGCAGCATGCCGAACACGGCGTGCTCGATCACGCGCTCGGGGTGCTTGGCCAGCGCCTGACGGGCGGTTTCGGTCTTCAGGCCACCCTGGTAGCCGGTGTAGCGGGTGTAGACCTTGCCGTCCAGCTTGTTGCCGGTCAGGGCGACCTGCTGGGCGTTCACGACCACCACGAAGTCACCCTGAATCATATTGGGGGTGAAGTCGGGGCGGTGCTTGCCACGGATGCGGCTGGCGATCAGCGTGGCCAGACGGCCCAGGGGCACATTGGCTGCGTCCACGACGACCCAGTTCTGCTCGTCATTTTTGGGGATGTAGGTTTTCACCGTGAAACTCCATAAAAGATGGGATTTGGCTGCGACATGCCCCGCCCCATCGGGGGAGAAGGTGGCGTGCATGTCCGGGTGCCCCCCGGTCGTCCCGCGCCCTACCAAGCACAAGACACTAAAGGCAAAGGTATCAGAAATGAGGGAGGCGGGGCAAGCGGCTTACGGGATTTCGTGGGGAAGGGGCGGACGGACATGGGCCTCAAGGCCCGGCTCACAGGCGCCATATCGGCTGAAGTAAAGCCGCGCCTGTGACAGCGAAAGACCGTTGGCTTCGCTCAGTTCATCGGGTTTGAGGACACAGCCGGTTTCGTCTTCCCAGAAACACACTGGGCAGACCTCATATTCCCCTCGTGCTGCGAGCGTCAGGAAGCCGCAGCAGAAGCAGGCGAGCCTCTTGCTCATCCCTCCACCAGTGCCTCCATCCCCAGCCGGTACCCTAAAAAACCCAGGCCGCTGATCTTGCCCCGGCACACGGCGGCCGTCACGCTCTGGTGCCGGAATTCCTCGCGGGCGTCCACGTTGCTGATGTGCACTTCCACCACCGGCACGCGCTGCCCGGCAATCGCGTCGCGCAGGGCGTAGGAATAGTGCGTCAGGGCCCCCGGGTTGATCACGATGCCGGTAAAGCCGTGCTCCTCGGCGTCCTGCACCCATTCCACCAGTTGCCCTTCATAGTTGCTCTGGCGGCAGGTGACCGATTGGCCCAGTTCCGCGCCCCAGGTTTCACACTGCCGCTCCAGGTCTTCGAGTGTCTGCGAGCCGTACACCCCCGGTTCACGCAGGCCAAGGCGGTTCAGGTTGGGACCGTTCAGCACGAGCAGCATGAGAGGAGGGTAGCAGTGTGCAGCGGGCGGGGCGCGGGAAAAGAACAGGGAGGGGTTCAGGCCCTCGCCCCTCCCACTCCACCGGTTCAGAACAGGGCAGAACCGTGTCCATTTCCGGTGCGAGCCCCTGTGTTCGCCACTCGCTCTGCGGCACCGCTGTTCCAGCCCGCTCGGTTGATCCGGGGATCAACCGAGCGCGACTCAGCCTTCCCCGCGCTCCGCTTCCCGCACCCCGCGCACCTCTTTTGCCCATCCTTCAAACTCTGCCCGCAGCACCGCGTCCGGCACCCGCGCCAGATATGGCTGGGCGAGGTCGCGCAGCAGCACAAAGCGCACGCCCACGGCATCGGCCTTCTTGTCCCGCGCCATGAACGGGGCCACCTCGTCGTAGCGCAGGGGCGGCAGGGCCTGAGGCCGCTGCCAGTGCAGAAAGGCCAGGGTGTGCGCCGTCAGATCGGCGCCGCCCAGGGCGCGGGAGAGACGGGCGGCGTAGTGCATGCCGTAGCCCACCGCCTGACCGTGGGGCAGGGCGTGGTGGGTCACGGCTTCCAGCGCGTGCGCCAGCGTGTGCCCAAAATTCAGAAAAGCCCGCTCGCCCTGCTCGGTCAGGTCGCGGGTGACCACGCCCGCCTTCACGGCAATGGCGTCAGCCAGGGTGGCTTCCAGACCGGGGCCACCAGGGCGAAAGTCTGGGGCCAGAACGCGCGGCAGCAGGCTGGGGTCGGCCATCAGGCCGTGTTTGTACGCCTCGGCGGCGCCCTCGCGGAACACGGCGGGCGGCAGGGTGGTCAGCGTCTCGGTGTCGCACCACACGGCCTGGGGGGGCCAGAAGGCGCCCACCAGATTCTTGCCTTCGGGCAGGTTCACGCCGGTCTTGCCGCCCACCGCCGCGTCCACCATGCCCAGCAGGGTGGTGGGGGCGGTGTAAAAGGCCACGCCGCGCAGGTAGCTGGCCGCCGCAAAGCCCGCCAGATCGGTGGCCGCGCCGCCGCCTAGGCCAAGCACGGCCCCGTCGCGGGGAATGTTGGCTCTGGCCAGTTGGGACAGAACCTCGCCCAGCACCGCCAGGGTTTTGCAGTCGTCGCGGGCGGGGACGGGGATGGTGACCACCGGCTGCACGGCTGCCTGCACCGCCGCCACGAATGTGGAGGGCAGGTCCACCGGGTGAATCAGGGCCACGTGGCGCTGCGGGAGCTGCAACTGCCCCAGCAGCCCCGGGCCCACCTGCACCGCGTAGGGCGAGGCGCCGCCCACCTCAATCTGCCGCACGGTCCCCCAGCTCGGGCCGCTCGGGGCCCGCGTCGGCCCACGCCTGCTGCACATCGGCCCAGGCCCACAGGCGCTCAATGATCTCCTCGACAATTTCCTCGCTGGGGCGGCCGTCGCTGTGCACATGAATGGTGCCCTGGCGGTACACAGGTTCGCGTTCGTGCATCAGCGTGCGAATCTTGGACAGGGGGTCCTCGGCGCGCAGCAGCGGGCGGTCGCTGTGCTTGGTGCGCTGGTAAACCGTTTCCGGGCTGGCCCACAGCACCACCACGGGCCCCCGCTCCAGCAGCTCGCAGCGGTTGTCCTCGTTGATGAAGGTGCCGCCCCCCAGACTGATCACCGCGTGTTCCAGCCGGGTCACGCGCCGCACCACCTCGTGCTCGCAGGCGCGGAAGTAGCCCTCGCCTTCCTGGGCAAAGACCTCGGGGATGCTTTTGCCCACCACACGGGTGATCAGCTTGTCAGTGTCCACAAAATGCAGCGCCAGGGCGCGCGACAGCTCCCAGCCGATGCGGCTTTTGCCCGTGCCCATGAAGCCCGCCAGCGCCACCCACGACACCGGGCGCTCAATCAGGCCGGAACTGAACATGGGGGACAGTGTACGGCAGTCCTCCGCAGGCGGCGTGACGGGCGCACCCTCTGGCGCCGGGCCGGGTCCGCGCAGCTCGTCGGCCAGGGCCTGTTCCAGCCGGGCCTGCAGGCTGGCCAGGGGTTCACCCGCAGCGTCGCTGAGCACAGGGCCTTCAGTAGTGCTGGGCGTAGGCGCGCGCCTGGGCCACCCGCTCCTGCAGCTCGGGGAGGGTGTCGCCACCGAATTTTTCCAGCATGGCCTCGGCCAGCACCCAGCCGACGGCGCACTGCAGAATCACGCCGGCGGCGGGCACCGCCGTGGTATCGCTGCGCTCACGGGCGGCGTCGCTGGCCTCATGGGTGACCACGTTCACGGTGGGCAGCGGCTTCATCAGGGTGGCAATGGGTTTCATGGCCACACGCACGATCAGCTCCTCGCCGTTCGTCATGCCCGCTTCCAGTCCCCCGGCGCCGTTCGTGTCGCGGGCGTAGGTGCCCCCACGGTAGAACACGGGATCATGCACGCCGCTGCCGGGTTTCCGGGCATTCTCGAAGGCGCGGCCAATCTCCACCCCCTTCATGGCCTGCACGCTCAGGCAGGCGGCGGCAATGCGGCCGTCCAGCTTGCGGTCGGCGTGCACGTAGCTGCCCAGGCCCACCGGCAGACCCCGGAAGCGCACCTCCAGAATGCCGCCCAGGGTGTCGCCGTCCTTTTTGGCCTGGTCAATGCGCTCGCGCATCTGGGCGGCGGCGTCGGGGTCGGGGGTACGCAGGTCACTGTCCTCAATGGCGTCCAGCGCGCTCCAGGCGAACGGCACCCCCGTGTCAATGCCCGCCAAGCTGGACACATAGTTCGCGCCCTCCACGCCCAGTTCCGAGAGCAGTTTCAGGGCCACGCTGCCCACGGCCACCCGGGCCGCCGTTTCGCGCGCGCTGGCGCGTTCCAGCACGTCGCGCAGGTCCTTGTGGCGGTACTTGATGCCGCCGGTCAGGTCGGCGTGGCCGGGGCGGGCGTCCGTCAGGGCCTTTTTGCGTGGCTCGCCGCCGGGCTCGGGCGACATGATCTCCACCCAGTTGCGGTGGTCCCTGTTGGCAATCGCCAGCGTGACCGGGGCCCCGGTGGTGCGCCCGGCGCGCACGCCGCTGAGAATGTCGGCCTCGTCAGTTTCGATGACCATGCGGCGGCCCCGCCCGTAGCCGCCCTGGCGCTTTTTCAGCCAGGGGTCAATGTCGCCCTTGCCCAGCGGCAACTGCGCAGGCAGCCCCTCAATGATGGCCGTCAGCTGCGGTCCGTGCGATTCCCCGGCGGTCAGGTACCTCATGGGGGCGACTGTAGCGCCTGGGGCGCGGCCCGCCCCCACCCCTGCACAAACAAACGCGCCCCCGCTGACAGGGGGCGCGCCGGGCAGGGAAACGGTCAGCGGACGATGTTGCCGGTAATGACCACGAGCAGCTGCGTCTGTTCGCGCGTGGTGCTCTGGTTGCCGAACAGGGCGCCCACCACCGGAATGCTGGACAGGAAGGGCACGCCCGAGTTGGTGGTGGATTCCTTGGTGGCCAGCAGGCCGCTGAGCAGCAGCGTTTCGCCGTTCTTGAAGTTCAGCGTGGTCTGGGCCTCGCTGTTGGTGAACTGCAGGATGTTGGGCAGGGTGCTGGCGTTGATGGCCGTTTGCAGGGCGTTGACCTGCCCACGCACCCGCAGGGTGATGGTGCCGTCCGGTGCCACCTGGGGGCTGTAGAAATCCAGGTTCACGCCGTAGTCAATCTGCTTCTGAATGGCCTGCACGTTGGCCGCCGCCGAGGGAATGTTGACTTCCAGGCGCCCGCCGCTCTTGATGGTGGCGGCGGCGGTGCTCGACGCGTTTTGCGTGTCGCCCGAGGCCCCCAGCGAGCGCTGGCCGCTCTGCATGGTGATGCTGCCGTCGTAGACGCTCTTGCTCAGGCCCTGGTTTTGCAGGGTGTTCAGGGTGGCGCCCAGGTTAAAGCCAATCAGGCTCTGGGTGGGGTCAAACGAGGCTGCCAGGCCGGTGCCGCCGCTGGTGGACACCGTGAAGCCACCAAAGCCTGCACGCAGGTTCACGCCAAGGCTGCGTGCGGCGCGCTCGGTGATCTCCTGAATGCGCACCTGCACGTTGATTTGCGGCACGCGCTGGTCGAGCTGCGGAATCAGTTCGGCCACCTGCGTGACCTGTTCCGGGGTGCCGCGCACGATCAGGGTGTTTGTGCGCTTGTCAGCAATGATGGTGACCGCATTGGCCTGGGCCGTGGCTGGCGTGGTGGCCGGGGCAGCCGCTGTGCCAGTAGGCAGGCCCGTGGTCACAGAGGTACTGACCGAGGTGGCGCTGGTGCCGGTGCCTGGGGTTGGAGCAGCGGTGCTGCTCACGTCGCGCGCCAGGGTGCCTTCCAGGGTGGCTTTCACTTCCTCGGCGCTGGCGTTGACCAGCTGGAACACGCGCTGCGTGATCTGGGCATTGGTCACGGCGGGTGCCGGGCGGTCCACCTGCCCCAGCAGGGTCAGCGCGGCGTCCAGCTGGTTCTGGGGCCCGGTGATGACCAGTTGCCCGGTCTGCCCTACAGGGGTCACCTTCAGGCCCGGATACTGCGCCGAGAGCAGCCCCGTAATGTCGGCCTGGGCGCCGCGCACCGCATAGACACGCTGCACCGTCTGTGCCTCGGCCGAGGGGGTGGTGGTGCCAGCCGTGGGGGTGGTGCTGCTGGTGTCCAGCTGCCCCAGCAGGCGCGTGACCTCGGCCACTTCCTTGTTGGTCCCGCGCACGATCACGGCGTTGCTGCGCACGTCCGGCACAATTCGCAGGGTGGGGGAGTCCAGCTTCACGTCCACCAGGGTGCGGGTGACGCTCACCGTGTTGCCCTGAGCGTCACGCTGCGGGGTTTCGCTGTAGGTGGGCGTGCCGAAAAACAGCTTGACCTGCTGCGCGGCCTGCGTCGCGTCGGCGTTGCGCAGGGTGACCGTGCGCTGAATCGGCGTGTTGCTCACGCGCAGCACCGGCTGACCGCCCAGTTGAAGCACGTCGTAGCTCAGGCCGTACACATCCATGAGCAGCGGCCAGACCTCGTTAAAGGGCTTGTTCTGGAAGGAGTACACGATGGGGCGCGCGGTGGCGCTGCCCGCAGCTGTACCGGTGGCCGGCGTGGTTCCCGTGGGGGTAGCGGCTGCGTCGGGGGTGGCCGTGCCGCTGGCACCCGGCAGGGCGTCCACGTTCGTGTCCAGAATCAGGCCGTAGCCGGCCGACTTGGCCAGCGCGGCCAGCAGGCTGGACAGCGGCCCACCGTAGCGGCCAATCTCGATGGTCACGTTGGCCCCGGTCAGCGAGGGGTCAGCGATGGCGGGCGTGGCGGGCGCCGCCGGGCCAGCGGTCTGCGCGGCGGCCATGCCCAGTGCGGCGGTCAGCAGGAGGGATGCGAAGCGGTTAGTCATGGCTCACCTTTTTTCCAGTTCGAGTGTGGTCGTGTTGTTGCCCAGGCTCAGCGTGGCGCTCGTGGCGGTGACTTCCTTGACCGTCACCTGCGTGTCGGGCAGGGTCTGCCCCACCGAGACGACCACGAAGCCGTCCTTACTGCGGAAGATGGCGGTGTTCACCGGGCCCAGCACCACCGCGTTAAAGGCCAGTTGCTGCGTCTGCACGAAGCTGTCCAGCGGGTTGCTGGTGGCCGCCGGGGTGCTGGTGCTGGGCGGCGCGCTCAGATCGGTAATGACCTGGGGCGTGCCCGGGGTGGGTGCAGCGGTGACGGGGGTGCCAGCGCCGGCACTGCCCAGGGTGTCGCTGCCGCCCGGGGTGCCCGTGCCAGATGCGCCCGTGCCAGGGGTCCCGCCTGCGCCCGGGGTGCTTGCCGCGCCCGAGGGCAGGCGGGTTACGCCGGGCACCTGCACGCCGGCCACGGGGGGCGCGGGGGGCCGCGCGGTGGCCGGGCCACCAGCGCCGGGCGCGCCAGCAGTGCCGCCAGAGACAGCGCTGCCGTCGCCGTTGCCACCGGCCGGGTTCCCGCCAGCGCCGCTGGCGCCACTGCTGGGGGTGCGGCCACCCACCACCACAGGCTGGTCGGTGGTGGGCAGCGGGGTCACGACCACCGGGCCGGCGCCGCTGCTGCCGCTGTCCTCCCCCACACTGGGCGCGCCGTCGCCACCGGGAATCTGCGGCACGGGAATGGGGCCGCTGCTGCTGCCACTGCTGTCGCCTTCACTGCCGGCCAGCGGGCCCAGGCCCAGGGCGCCGCCCGTGGAGGTGATGGGAGTGACGCTGCCCGTGGGCTGGCCTGCGGACTGGTCTGGGGTATTGACCGCCACAGGGGCGGGCGTGGGCCCGGTCGTGGTGGTACCGGCGGCCCCTTCAGTGGCCTTGACCTCCAGGGGCCGGAAGGGGTTGTTGCCGGGCACCGAGGACAGCGCCGTATCCGGGTTGATGCCGCCAGGGGTTGGGGGCACGTCGGTTGGCTCCGCGTCCGGGTCAGGGGCGCCGCCGGTGGGGAAGGGAGGAATGACTTCCACGTCCACCGTGCCGTCGGGCTGCACGGTGTCGGGATTGCCCTGGGGGTTGTCCTCGGGATCCGGGGCGACCGGCACGGTGGTGCCGGGCTCGGTGCTCACCGGCGGCTGGGTGGCCGTCAGGTCGTCACCCGCCGAACGCTGGCTGGTGAGGATGTACCACAGGCCAATGGCCGCCACGAGCAGCAGCAGGCCCAGCAGCACCTTCATCTCGCGGGAGAGCTTGACGGGCGCGCGTGTCACTGTGTGCCTCCTGCGGGCGCGCTGGGCGCTGCGGGGGCAGCGTTGGGCGCTTCAGGCGTGCCGGTGGGGCTGGTCGCCGCCTGGGTTGGGTCAAAGGTGTAAACGGTCAGGCCCATGGTGCTTTCCAGGCGGGGGTCCAGACTGGTGGCGGCGGGCAGCTGCAGGTTGACGTTGGTCACCGTGCTGAAACGGTTCATGGTTTCCAGCGAGCGCAGCAGCGTGAACAGCTCGCCAAAGCGCCCGCTGGCACTCAGGCTGAGGTTAATGGGCCGCACGCCCGCTGGCAGGCTGGTGGCGTTGCCGCTTTGCACCGTAAAGCCGCTCAGGGTGGCCCCGGCGGCGCTGGCGTTCAGACGCACCTCGTCCAGCACAGCGTTGTAATTGGCGGCCTGGGGCAGGGCCGCCAGAAACACCTGCTGCTCCTCGGTCAGCTTGGCCACTTCCTCGCGCAGGGCGGGCAGGCGCGCGGCGTTGGCGCGCAGCGTCAGCACGCGGGCGTTCACGGTGTCCAGTTCACCCTGCAGCTGGCTGATTTCGGCCTGGCGCGCCTGAAAGCGCATGGTGTACCACAGCGCGCCCACAATCAGGCAGGCGGCCAGCACCAGCAGAAAGATGTTGCGCGGGGCAAGTTTAGTTGACACGGCCGTCTCCTTCCGTGGTGCCGGTCGGCGCGTCCGGTGCGGCGGGGGTCTCGCCCGGCACCGCTGGCGTCTGGGCCGGAGCCGTCTGCGCCTGCACGACGCCCACCGAGGCGTTGAAGGTGTAGCGTCCGGTGTCGCCCTCGCTTTGCAGGCTGCGGAAATTCACGCCGAAGTTGGGGTTGTTCTCGAAGGTGCGCAGAAAGTTCACCACCGCCTGCTGGCTGCTGGCGTTGCCGGTCAGGTCAATCTCACGTGTCACGTTCTTGCCGGTGTACACGCCGGTTTGCTGCAGGCTGCCCAGGGCATTGGCGTCCAGCGCCTTGATGCTCATGCTTTGCAGCGCCACGCCGCCGCCGCTGGGCAGCTGCGCCGTGAAGGCCGCGAGGTCGTTGGTCCAGTAGGTTTTGCCCGAGCGCAGCTGCTGGGCCACACTGGTCACCTGCTCCAGCTGCGTCTTTTGCTGGGTCAGCTGCGTGAATTCGGCGTTGGCCGGGGCCAGGGCGGTGGCCTCGCCGTTCAGGGCGTCAAGCTGTTTGCGCAGCTCGCCCGCGCGGGTGCCAGTGGCAATCTCGCCGGCCAGCAGGGCCAGCCCGGTCACCACCGCCACGCCAATGGCCGCCGGAATCCAGGCGTTGGGCTCACTCTGCTTGCGGTACTGCTGCGGCAGCAGGTTGATTTCAACCACGGCTGCCCACCCCCCGCAGCGCCAGGCCCAGTGGCACAGTGAATTCCGGCGCGTTGGCCTGCAGGTAGCCGGTGTCCACGTTGGCCTGATCGGTCTGCACCGTCAGCCAGGGGCTGGCCACCTCCACCCGGAAGCCCAGCGCGTCGCTGATGGCGGCGGCCAGCCCACGCAGCTTGGCGCCGCCGCCAGCCAGGAAGGTCCGGTCAATCACCACGTCGCCGCTTTGCACGCGGTAGAACTCCAGGCTGCGGCGAATCTCGGTGATCAGGTCGCCCAGCACGGGGCGAATCACCTCGAACACGCGCGCCGGGGAGTACTGCTCGCGGGCCATGTCGAAGTTCAGCAGGTCTTCCTCGTCCTCGGTGGGGGTGGTGGCTGTGGCGTAGCCCAGCTTTACCTCTTCGGCGGCCGAGAAATCCAGGTCGAAGGCCTTTTGCAGCGCCATGGTGAAGTCGTCGGCCGAGACGTTGATGTTACGGGCCATCAGCACGCGGTCGCCGCGCACGAGGTTGATCACGGAGCTGCTGGCTCCAATTTCCATGACCAGCGCCACCTCGCCGGCCTCGGTGTAGTTGCTGCCGGTCAGGGTGCTCTTGGTAAGGTGCTCGCCCAGCAGGTTGCCGCGCAGGGCGCGCAGCGAGGCGAAGCTCTTGAGGTCCACCACGGTGGGTTCCAGCCCTGCCAGCCGCAGCACCTCTACCTGCCGGGCCACCGCCTCGGTGGGGGCAGCGGCAATCACGACTTCCATCTGGCCGTCGTCGGGGACGTTGGCCGGGTCGTCAAGCAGGTCAAAGTCCAGGCTCACGTCATCAATGGGGTAGGGAATATAACGCTCGGCCTCCCACTTGATGGCCTCCTGCAAGTCCTTGCGCTCCATCTTGGGCACCATGATGTTGCGTGTGACGGCCGCCTGGTTGGGCACGGCCGTGACGGCGTGCCGGGTGGTGATGCGGTGTTCGGCCAGCAGGTTTTTCAGCTCGGTGGCCACCGCCTGGGGCTCGACCACCAGACCGTCGCGCATGCTGCCAATGGGCGTGGGCACCATGATGGCGTGCTGGAGGGAAGGCGGAGAGCCGGGGCGAAGGGCCACAACCTTGATGGCGCTGGTGCCGATCTCGACGCCCAGCGCATTTGGCCGTGGATTCAGTAAGCGGTTCAGGAAACTCGACATTCTCCCTCCAGGATCACGAGGATTTTAGCATTCCCTCATCTGACTGAGGGAAGGGGACTGGAGGCGCATGCGAGCAGAGCGACAGGAAAACGGCGTGAGGGTCATGGGCTTGGGCCATATGACCATCATTCCGCTTACCGAACACTTACATCTGTACAAAATCGAATATTGCCGGCCAGGCGGGCAAAATGAGACCCCGGGCAGCATTGGTCTGCAGGCCGTGGGTTACGGCTGAGTGCCGTCTTCAGAACACCTGAACGCGGGGGCGCACTGGACAGATGGTCGGGGGCAGGAGGCTGAAGCTCAGTCGCTCGCTGTTGATCTTGAGATCAACCGAGCGGGCTGGAACAGCTGCGCCGCAGAGCGAGTATCGAAAAAAGGACGTTGCACCGGGCGTGGAGACTTTGTGGTGCTCTCCTGAACAGTCGCACTGTGAGGGGCAACGTCCTTAGATGGAGTAAGAGGAGAAGGGGATTCCGGCAAGCCCGGCGCCTTCATCGCTTACCGCTGCGCTGGCGTCCACTCCTGCAGATCGGGGCCAAAGCGGCGCAGCTGACCGCCCGGGCTGACCGTGACCAGTTCGGTGCCCACCAGCCCCAGGCGGCCCTCGCTGTGGGGCACCTGCGCGCGCACCTGCCCGGCGGCGTCCAGCCGCACCAGGGCCTGACCGGTCAGCCGGTAGGTGCCGGTGGGGGTCTGCACCTGGGGGTGTGCCGCGCCCACCACGCCGGTGGGGGTGGGAGCCAGAAAGGCGGCCGGACCCTGCCCACCTTCCTGGCCCGGGCGCACCACCCGGCTGTGCAGCAGCGCGTAGTCCTCGCCCTGGGGGCCCGTGAGCGCGGCCTGGGGGGCGCCGCGTACCCCGGGCACCCGCTGGCCGGTGTAGTCCACGGCGCTGCCATCCTCGCGGTAGGCGCGGGTGGCGCTCAGGGCAACCACGCGGCCCACGTTCACGGTGCGCGGCGCGCGGTCCAGGGTGACCAGCAGTCCCTGCCCCGGCAGCGCAGCCCAGGCGTCGCCCTGGGCCCACGCCACATCCACCGCTCCTGACAGCCTGGGACAGACCGGCTGAAATGACGGCGCGCGCGCCACGCAGGCCCGCCCCCCAGACACCCAGGCCACGCCCAGCTCACTGAAGGCGGCCCGGAACGGCCAGTCGGCCGGCCCAGAGGACATGGGCCCAGACAGGACGGCCGGCGTGCAGGCCGTGAGCAGCAGAGCCAGAGGCAGCAGGAAACGCATGCCTGCATTCTGGGCACGCCAGACCCTGAGGGGCGTGAAGATTCGGGTTGAGTCCTATGTCCCGTCCGGCCGCTCCACCTGAGCGTCCAGCGGTGCCCGCGCCGCCAGCAGCGCCTGCACCACGGTGTCCAGCCCCACGCCCTCCTGCGCCCGGCGCTCGGGGCTCCAGGAAATGCCGCGACTGGCCTTGACCAGCACCACGTCCCCGGCGCGCAGGTCCGCCAGCAGGGCGGCGGTCAGTTCGGGCACCGTGGCGTAGGCCCGCTCGCCCAGTTCGGCAGCGAAGGCGCCCACACCATAGGTCACGTCGGCGCGTGTCCGGGCGTGGGCGCCCACCTCGGCGTGCAGATCGCGCTCGGTGGGTCCCAGTTCCAGCATGCGGCCCAGCACGCTGATCCTGCGGCCGGGCAGGGCGCCCAGCGCGTCCAGCGCGGCGCGGACCGCCACGGGAGAGGCGTTGTAGGCGTCGTCAATCACGGTCACGGCTCCGGGGTGAACCCGGTAGCGTCCGCCGGGCACCTGCACGGCGCGCAGGCGGGCGGCGGCGTCCGGCAGAGGCACGCCCGCCTCCCGGGCCAGCACCAGTCCCAGCACGGCGGCCTCGGCCTGTACCTGGGCGGCGTGCGGCAGGAAGACCGGCACCCCCGCAAAGGAGAAGCGCGAGCCTTCCGGGGTCACGCGCAGGCTCTGACCGGCAAAGGTCACGTCGCCAAAGCCGTAGCTGTCCACGCCGGGGTAATAGGCGCTCGCCTGCGCGCCCACCAGCGCGCGCGTGCCCTGCAGAATGCCGCCCTTTTCCCGGGCGATGTTCTCGATGCTGCCCAGCTGCTCCAGGTGCGCGGGCCCAATCGAGGTCACCACCCCCACGTCGGGCCGCACGAGGTCGACCAGTTCGGCCATCTCACCGGGGCGGTCAATGCCCATTTCCACCACCAGCGGCTGCTGGGCGCCGCCCTGCTCAATCAGAAAGCACGCGATGGCGGGCAGGGTGTTGTACACCGGCATGTACAGGGCCTGCAGGGCGGCGGCGGCGTAACTTTTGGCGGTGGTCTTGCCGGCGCTGCCGGTGATGCCCACGACCAGCGGGGCGCGGGTGCGCTCGGCGCGGGCCCAGGCAAACAGCGCCGCCCGGGCGTCCGGTACCCGCAGGGCGCGCGGCACGTCCAGGTCGGTCAGAACGAAGGGTGCCCCGGCGGCCAGGGCTGCTTCCACGAAGGCGTTGCCGTGCATGCGTTCACCGGGCAGGGCCACAAAGGCGGTGTCGGGGCCTGCCTCGCGCGAGTCCCAGGTCAGGCGCCGGGCCGGGCGGGCCTGTGGGTGGAGGGCGGCGGACAGCGGCGCGGCGCGGGGGTCGAGCATGGCGCGAGGCTACCAGAGAGCCCCCCCGGCAGGTGGGCACAGCGAAGTGCCAACAAGCTCACATAGCCATGAGAGCAGATGAGTAGAATGCGAACGTTCTTATGAAAAAAACCCCCCTGCTGCTGCTGACGGTGGCCCTGGGCCTGAGCGCCTGCACGCCCCCCAACACGACGCTTCCTGCTGATCCCGTGAACGTGACCGTTCTGGGCCTGAACGACTTTCACGGCTACCTGGAACCCAGTGGGTTCCGGCCTGCTGGAGCCACCGCCGACATCCGGGCCGGCGGCGTGGAAGCCATTGCCGCTGAACTGAGCGACGCACGCAAGGCCAACCCCAACACCATCTTTGTGGGGGGCGGCGACCTGATCGGCGCCAGCCCCATTTCCTCGGGCCTGCTGCGCGACGAGCCGGCCGTGTACGCCCTGAACGCCATGGGCATGCGGGTGAGCGCACTGGGCAACCACGAGTTCGACCAGGGCCTGGCCGAGCTGCTGCGCATGCAAAACGGCGGCTGCGCCAGCAACGACACCGCCAAAGCCTGCAAGTTCGACCCGAACTACCGGGGCGCGAGCTTCCAGTGGATTGCCGCGAACGTGGCCTACAACGCCGCTTCCGGCAAGACCGGCAGTCCCTTCAAGTCCTACGTGATTGAGCAGGTGGGCGGCGCCCGCATTGCCTTCGTGGGCGCCGTGACCGCCGAAACCCCCGGCATCGTGTCGCCCGAGGGCGTCAAGGACCTGACCTTCAGTGACCCCGCAGCGGCCGTGAACCGGGTGCTGCCCGAGATCAAGGCCCAGAACCCCGACGCGATCATCATGCTGATTCATGAGGGCGGGGAAATCGCCGCTGGCAGCACCGACAACTACGCCACCGTGGGTTGCAAGAGCCTGAAAACCGACAGCCCCATCTACAAGATTGCCACGGCGGTGGACCCGGCAGTCAGCGCGATTATCACGGGTCACAGCCACAAGGGCTACAACTGCCTCGTGCCCGATCCCACCGGCAAGGACCGCATCGTGATTCAGGGCGAGCAGTACGGCCACCTGTTGCAGCGCCTGGACCTGACCGTGGACAAGGCCAACCACAAGGTCATGACGGTAAAGGCCGCCAACCTCGTCGTGGATTACGACGCCCGCGCCAAGGCCGGGCAGCTGGACTTCGGCATGACCCAGCTGGTGACCACCGCCAAGGCCCGGGTCGAGGCCATCAGCAGTGTGGAGATTGCCCGTCTGGGCTCGCCGCAGATCCGGCGCGGCTACACGGCCGCTGGCGCGCAGGACCGCACCATCGAAAGTGCGCTGGGCGACGTGGTGGCCGACGCGCTGCTGGACGCCGGCAAGCCCCAGGGCGCCCAGATCGGCCTGATGAACCCCGGCGGCATCCGCTCGGATCTGCCCGACAGCACCAAGATCAAGCCGGGCAACGCTGTGAACTTCGGTGACGTGTTCGCCGTGCATCCCTTTGGCAACACCACCACCGTTCTGAGCCTGACCGGCCAGCAGATTGACGAGGTGCTGGAGCAGCAGTTCTCGGGTGCCAACGCCACCGCCGTGAAGCTGCTGCAGGTCTCCGAGGGCTTCAGCTACAAGTACAGCCAGAGCGCCCCGGCTGGCAGCAAGATCAACATTGCCGACATCACGTTGAACGGCACGCCCATCAGCGCCACGGCCAAGTACCGCGTCGTCACCAACAACTTCCTGGCGGGCGGCGGCGACAACTTTGCTGCGTTCAAGAGCGCCACCGACGTGGTGCAGCTGCCGGGCCTCGCCGACACCGACGTGCTGAGCAACTACCTGAAGGCCAAGGGCCCCAGCCTGACCAACACCGTCAAGGGCCGCATCGTCGTTCTGCCCTAAGCGGCAGTAGGCACAAAGCAGATGGCAGAGGCTCGCAGGGGCCTCTGCCATCTGCTTTGTGCGCTGGGCCATCTGCCACCGGCCCGCTTACAGCGTGCCCCGCGCAAAGTCTGCCATCACGCCCGGCGCCGCCGAGTCGAAGCCCACCACGTCCAGCATGTCGGCCCGCCCTGGATCGGCAATCGTGAACCCGCTGGCGGTCAGGCCCACCACGATCAGGCGCGCGCCAATGCCCATCTTCTGGCGGTAGCGGTCCAGGGCCACCGTGGGGTGAACCTGTCCGGCCCAGGTTTCGTTGTCGGTGTACACCACGAAGGTGTCCACCTTCACGCGTTCCTTCAGGGCCCACAGCATCGGCTGGGCGCAGTCGGTCGCGCCAAAGCTGGCGCTCTGGGCCTTGCGCATGGCCGCTTCCAGGGTGTCACGCGCTGTGATGTTCAGGGGCCGGAACTGCCCGGCAAAGCCCATCGTCAGCGCGCTGGCCTCGGTGCGCAGGGCCACCAGGCTCATGGCGGCGGCGGCCATGTTGGGGCTGAGGCCGGGCACGCCCGCCACCTGTCCACAGGTCATGGAGCCCGAGACGTCCAGCGCCAGCAGGTGCCGCGTACCCGCCGCCTGCACGTTTCCGAAGGCGAGGTGGAAGGCGTCTTCCAGCGCGTCCACCACTGCCGGCACCGGCAGCCACTCGCCCTTGCCCTTCACTCCGCGCCCCTGGGCGTAGACCAGGCGGGCCTTCAGGACATCCAGCGGGTGAATGTGCCCGCGCCGCAGGGCGTCCGGGTTGGTCAGGCGCTCCACCACCGCCTGTACGGTGTCACGGTCGTTCACCGTCAGCACGCCCACGCGGCCCAGATTCCCCAGGTTGCGCAGCAGCCACGTCAGGCCGTTGGTGTGCATGGCGGCGCGGTAGACCTCGGCGCCGCGCAGGTGCGTGGGCACTGCCTCGATGGGTAGACCGTACCCCCGCATCAGCGTGGCTGCGTCCTGGTCCGTGCCCGCGCTGGCGGCCAGCAGGTGCCCTTCAATCACGCGCAGGGCCGGGGCCTCCACATCGGCGCCCAACTCGGGCAGCGCGCCGCTCACCATGAACTTCAGCACGGCGTTGCGCTCGGTGTCCACCGTCTTGGGGTGGCTCTTGCGCAGGGCGTCACGCTGGCTCCAGCCGTCACGGCTCTTGTACTTCACCGCCCACAGGGCCAGCTTGGACACATCGGCGGTCTCGTACACGTTGGCCACGCCCCGGCGGGTCAGACGGCCCCAGCCGCCCAGGGCATCGGCAAACGCCAGAAAGTGCAGCAGCATGGTGCCGGTGCGCGCCACCTCGGGCAGCGCGGCCCAGGCGGCCTGACGGTCGGCGGCGTTCGGCGCGGTCTTGGCCACCAGGGCCAGCACCAGGAGCGCGGGGTCAGCCCTGGGTGCCCGGCCCGCGCGCACCACCTCCAGCGTCACGCGCAGGGCGGTGGCGGCGTCCAGTTGCACGAAGGTCTTCACGAATTCGGTGGCCTGCGTGGTGTGTGCGCGCTCGGCCGCGTAGAACGTGCCGCCCTCTGTTCCCAGAATCAGAAAGCGCGTCAGCCGGGCCTCGTCACTCAGGCCGTAGACAAACCCGCCGGCGTTGTTGTTTACCTGGCGTGGGTCGAGTTGTTCGGTCTGGGGACGGCGGGCAGGGGTCAGCGCGTTCAGTAGGTTCTTCATGGGAATCGGCCCTCCTCTGTGGGGGCGGGGGAGATGGTGCTGGACATGCGCCAGCAGCGACCCGGCGCCGCGCGCCTGGGTGGTGAACGGGGCAGGACTCGAACCTGCGTCTGCTGGGATTCAGCCAGCCGCTCTGCCCTCTGAGCTACCAGTTCATATGGGGTGGAACGTGTGGGAGTCGAACCCACGACCTCCAAGGTTCGCGGTCCATAAGCCAGGTGCCATCGGCTCTACGGGCAAGGTGCGGCGCTGGCAAAGTGCTCTGATCGCTGAGCTGCCGTTCCGTGAAAAGGGGTGGGGGACGGGCGGGACCCCAGCCCGCAGGTCTTGCGACAAATGTTCCCAATAAGCCTTCGCCGTCGGCCCGCAGGGCAGGCAAGGGGGCGCAAAGGCAAAGCCTCCCGGGGGAAGCAACATTCGTGTCTACCAGTTCCACCACCGTCCCCACGGTGATGTTGCAAAGAAGGGGTGCAGCGGGGCGGGAGTCGAACCCGCGACCCATTGATGAACAAGTGTAACCACTCAGCACGAAAGATCATGGCTGTTACCTTAAACCCGCCATATAGATTGAAAGCCAATGAGTAAAACTTTCAAATTCATTAACTACAACGTAATCCCCGATCACATAGCTTCTGACCGTAACTCCTGATTCAGCACCAACAAAGCAGGAAAAAGCGTAGCCAAGATGATCAGAGAAAACAAAAAACTTTTCCGGAAGCTCGGCATCCGGCCAATCCTCACTCACGATCCTGAGGAAGAAAGTTTTGTAATTTGCGAGAATATTATAATTTAGTTCAAGTTCATCGTTATAATCCCCTAATCTCTTACCGCAAATAGTTAAAAAATAGACGTAATCAACAGGCAAATCAAAAAAATCTTGAGATTCACAAATATCTCTAATTTCATCTTTATTACATCCCTCGATATCCGCAGAAAAGAGGCTCTTTTCTCGGATAAAATGTGTGACTAATTCTTGAATTGACAGGTGTTTGTTCATGGAACTGTATATCGCACGGCAAATACTCAACACTAGAAGTTAGATATGAGGCGACTAATCAGTATTATTGGGCATCTCGTACGAACTATTTACGAAAGCATTCTCAGTATGCCGCTTCTGATTCCGTTAAGTAAATCCATTTATCGAAAATGCGTTCAGCGCGCTGTGGGGAGACGTGAACATATCGATACCACAGGCCCCAATTATCATGAGGGTAAGCACACAGTGTAGAAAACACTGCACCCACCAACCAAAGTTGCTCATCATGGAGTTCTGACCAGTGGACTGTTCCCCACATATAAGAGAGCGCTTGGATCTCTTGCAAGCTATAGCCTAATAAAGTAGGCATCAGGTCGGCGGATACAAAGTGGCCAGATGCAAACGCCTGAAGGACGTCACCAATAACCTACTGCTCAGGAAGAGTAAGGTCAACTTTCGCCATAAGTACCCACTCAATGAGAGAAGTTAGGCATAAGGACGTCATTGCGGAAAATGCTGACGAGGCCCTGCCATATGTTCATCCCCTGCTTGTGAAGCGTCGAAGTATAGCTTCGAATGCGGCAGAAACTCATACCACCCTCCGCCGAACGAAAACCGCCAGAGACTTTGCGCTTCACGCAGGCCATCCGAATGTCCCGCTCCGCCTGATTGTTGTCAAACGGCACTTGTTTGTCATGGAGGAACCGCAGGACCTTATCACGGTGCCGCTGGCACCGCAGCGCCAAGTTTCGTCCCCGAGTCTGCTTCGCCCGACCTCGCTGCCCAGCAATGGGTTCCGCTGCTGGGTTGGCATCCAACCCAGCTTGTACCAATGCGTCGAATGTTCCCAGGAACGCCGCTCTTCCCTCCGCGGTCAGGGTGCCTGCCTTATTCTCGTGGTAGACGAGTTGCATGGCACTGCGGAGTTCTCCAGCCCAGGTCTGTCCATGCACCTCGTCGAGGTTTCGCCATTCCCTCAGGAGATGGGCGTTGCACAAGGCGTGCTGTGCAGAAAGTTGGAAGTAGCTGTTCCAGGCGTCATGCATCAAGGTGCCCTGAAAGCGGGGAAGGACGTCCATGTCCTTCAGGGCGGCGTACCCTCGTTGCTCATGATGCCCGTACAGCGTGAGTTGCCTGCAGCTCACCACATGCATCCAAGCCAACGTCCCATTCACCTTGCTACCGGTCTCGTCCGCGTGCAGGACAGGCTCCTTGAGGAGTGCAGTTTTGAGCTCCGTCTCAAAAGCAGCCAGACGCTCAGCGGCCACATTCAGGCTGAGAGCAATCGTCCCGTCACTGAGACTTGCCCCGCAGATGGCCTGCAGAATGTGCGCGGTGCGTTTCAAGGGAACGAAGTGCACAGTGTTCAGAAAGACTGCCAAGCCGTGGATTTGGGGACCGTACTGCACCTGCCCAGGAACGTGCGCTGGAAAAGCGGCCTGTTCTCGGCGGTGACAGGTTGGGCAGATCTTGACTTGGGCGCGATACTCCACGGCATGCAGTCGGATCTCTGGCAAGTCCAGAACCTGCCGCGCCAGTTCATCGCTGACCGTCACGGTGTCCCAGGCCTGCCCACACCCACAGTGCCCAGTGACAGGAAGCGTGACGACCTCGTCAGGGTGCTCGACCATCTTCAGCGTCTTCCCCTTGTGACCTGGTTGAGCGCCAGAAGACCGGCCGGTCTTCTGGCGCTCACTCTTCGGCGTCCAAGGCTTGTCCTGGCTCGGAGGTTGGTGCGAGGTCGTGCTGTTCAGGCCGAGACGCGCCTTGATGTCTTGAAGTTCAGCGAGCACGTTGGCCAGCTGAGCTTCCAACTTTTTGCAATTTGGGCAGGCGTCCTCGGAGATGCTTCTACTCTACCTGCTCAGCCAAGTCCAGGCCCCCTGGTGAGTAGTCACGAACAAGTAACCCTTCACTGTCGGCCCAGAGGTGGGCAAATGGGCGTGAAGGGAAACTGCCCTTTCAGGCAGTCAATTGCTCTACCGGCTGAGCTACCCGCTGCGTATTGGATGGAGTGAAGTTGAACTTATTGGCCTGGAGGGAAAAAATGCATTGCCTTGCGGGGCACCCTTGGTCTGAGACGGTGGGGAGCGGCAACATCCACCACGCTTTGTCGTGTAAAGGGCTGGTACTCCGAGTCGGATTTGAACCGACACTGGCACGGTTCTGAGCCGTGTTCCTCTACCAAATTGGGATACCGGAGCATAGGAGACCTCGGGGGGGCCAGAGCGGTCGGGAAGATAACCCCTGTGCTTCGGCCCACAGACTGGGCAAGGGGGTGCAAAAGGGACATAAAGTCCCGTGGAGCAGGCTGGTCGGAAGGGGTGGCCTCAGGCTCAGGGGCGGCCCTTCGCCTTTCTTGTCGTCATCTACGTAGGCTTACCTGCCCTTAGTTGCACCGCCATCTCCCGGCGGTTGCCGGGCATCTCGCTGATGAGAAGAAGCCTGCGTGAAGGGTGGACAAGGCAGAGCCATGAGCGGATGTCCTGGAAAGGGAGAACTCATGGCCTTTGGCCCACCCTGCAGAGTGGTACACCCAGCCGGAATTGAACCGGCGTTTCCTGAGTGAAAATCAGGGGTCCTGACCTCTAGACGATGGGTGCAGAAGCTGGCCGGGCAAGGCAGGAACGGAGGGATCGTTGGAAGGATAACCCTCCGTCTTCGGCCCGGTCAGCAGGCACAGGGGAAGTGTAGGGGCAGAGGCGTGTGCGTCACATTCGCCGTTCGGCGCAGTCTGCGCCTAGGCCAAAGAGCGAAGGCCAGAGCGCGGCTGCTCCGGCCTTCAGCCATAGATGTTGCCCTGCGCTTATTCCAGGGTCACCAGATAGTCGTACAGGTCCGGGCCGCCCATATGGATTTCCACCTCGGCGTCGCTGTAGGCCTCCGAGATGCGCGCCGACAGGGCGTCCAGGTCCTCCTGGGTTTTCTGCGGGCCGCCAAATACGGTGATGATCTCCTGGCCCTCGTAGTGGCGGCCCAGCATTTCCAGCACGCTGTCTTCGGGGCTGCCACCACTTTGCACCAGCTCGTCGTCCTTCAGGCCGATCACGTCGCCTTCAGCAATGTCCAGGGTCCGGCCATCCTTCACCGTGATGTTGGTGGTGCGGCTGGCGCGCGTGACTTCCAGGGTGGTCACGGCCCCGGCGGCCTCGGTCATGGCTTCCTGAAGGTCCTCAGCGGGGCTGTCCGGGCTGAAGTTCAGCGCGGCGCCCATGCCCTGGCCCAGCGTGCGGGTGGGAATGACCACCGCGCGGCCTTCCATCAGCTCCATCGCTTTTTCAGCAGCCATCAGGACGTTCTTGTTGTTCGGCAGGATGATGACCTTCTCGGCGCTGACCGAGCGCACCGCGTCCACGATGTCCTGCACACTGGGGTTGGCCGTCTGCCCTCCGGAAACGATCCGCGCGCCAAAACCGCGGAACAGCTTGACCAGGCCGTAGCCGCTGGCCACCGCCACCAGACCACTGGGCGCAATTTCCTCCTCGGCCCGCGCCGCCGAGCCCGCCATGCCCAGGATCTCGGTGTGCTGCTCGGACATGTCCTCGACCTTGGTTTTCAGCATCTTGCCGTAGCGGCCCACCGTGGCCAGCAGCTGGTCGGGCTCGTTGGTGTGGATGTGGCCCTTGACATACCCCTCGGCACCCACCACCAGCAGGCTGTCCCCGAACGGGCTCACCAGTTCGCGGATTTCCTCAATGGGCTTGGTGGCCTCGCTCATCAGGAATTCGGTGCAGAACCCGAATTCCTCGTTTTCAAACTGTTCCTGGGCGTAGCTGGAGATCTCGGGGGCGGGGGGCAACGCCTCGCCGCGCAGCTGCGCCAGCATGCCCTGCACGATGTACAGGTAGCCCTGACCGCCACTGTCAATCACGCCGGCCTGTTTCAGCGCCGGCAGCATCTCCGGGGTCTGGTCCAGCAGTTCCTGGCCCCGGAACAGGGCCTGTTCCAGCACCGTCTCGATGTTCTCGCCCTTCGCACCTTCGGCCACGCCCCGGGCCACGGTCAGAATGGTGCCTTCTACGGGCTTCATCACCGCGCCGTAGCCGGTCTTCTGGGCCGCCTGGAAGGCGCGCGCCAGCGTGGCAGCGTCCACGGCCTTCTGGTCCTTGATGGTTTCGGCAAAGCCCTTGAGCAGCTGCGAGAGAATCACGCCGCTGTTGCCGCGTGCGCCCAGCAGCGCGCCGTAGCTGATGGCGCGCGCCACCTGCGCCATGTTGCTCTCGTCGCAGGTGTCCAGCTCGCGCCGCACCGACTGCATCGTGAGGTGCATGTTGGTGCCAGTGTCGCCGTCGGGGACCGGGTACACGTTCAGGGCGTTGACCTGCTCGCGGTACACGCCCAGCCAGTCGGTGGCGTAGCGCAGCATGCGGGCCAGATCGGCCGGGGTCAGGTGGGCGTGGGCGGCAACCTCAGACACGCTGCACCCCCACGGCGTGGACGCGGGTGGCGGCCAGCTCCTGGTTGGCGTGGGTCTTGACGGTGTGCTCCACCCGCTCGGCGATGTTGCGCGCCACGGTGGGAATGCTGACGCCGTAGGCCACAACCACGTACAGGTCGGCGGTGTAGCGCGCGCCGTCTTTGCCAATCACCACGCCGTCACTGGCCTGGGCGCGCCCCAGCACGCGGCTGATGCCTTCTTTGAGATTGGCGGGGGCCATGCCGACCACGCCCGGAACTTCATGAGCCGTCAGGCCGATCAGCGAGGCCAGCGCCGCCTCGGTAATTTGAATGGAGCCGTTCACAGTAAGGGGCAGTATACGGGGCCGGGGAGACGGGAGGGGCGGCAGGGGACGGTGGGCAGTGCGCAGAAAAAAGCGGGTGTGGAGGCGACAGGGAGAGAGACCCATACGGACTGCCGTCTGTTCTGCCGACACGCCCGGAGGGACGTGTTGCTCCTGCTCGCGCTGCGAAGCAGCCCTCCGAGTCCGCCCGGATGGAACCGCTGACAGACGCAGTGGGGTCGGCGTTCGTATCAGGCCGCCGTCTTGCGTTCGTGAACAGTGGCCAGCCGCGCGTGCTCTACTCCGCGCATGTCACTTGTGAATAGGCTGGAGCGGGCGGACCTCTCGTTGGTGTTTGCGGCCCCCGAGCATCCTGGGCGCCTGACGCAGGGCCTGAAGCCGGGCGAGGTGCGGCTGCTGGCCCGCACGGCGGCTGGTGACGAGGCCGTGGCCCTGGCCCCTGGCAGCGCCCAGCAAGCCCGCGAGCTGGGCGCGGCGCTGGCTGGACTGGCGCGCGACCTGAAAGCGGCCTCGGTGCGGGTGCCGGCCAGCGGGCACGGCGCGGCGCTGGCGCAGGCGGCCCTGGCAGAAGGCTGGCGGGAAGCGCGGTATCGCCAGCACAGCACCCAGCCTCCCCAGCTCCTGGTGGAGGGCCTGAGTGACCAGGACCACGCCCACGTCAGCGCCCTGAGCGCTGGCCTGACCTTCGCCCGCGAACTGACCAGCGCGCCCGCCAATGTGCTGGGCCCCGCCACCCTGGCCCGCGAGGCCCGCCGCCTGGAAGCCCTGGGACTGGATGTGGACGTCTGGGACGGCGACGACATTCAGGCGCGCGGTATGGGCCTGCTGGTCGCCGTGGCTGCGGGCAGTGCCACGGGCCCGCGCCTGATTCGGGTCACGCTGCCTGCGCGCGGCGAGAAGACGGCGGTGCTGGCGCTGGTGGGCAAGGGCATCACCTTTGACACGGGCGGCTATTCCATCAAGCCAGCGGCCGGCATGAACGGCATGAAAAACGACATGGGCGGCGCGGCGGCCGTGCTGGGGGCCATGCGCGCCCTGGGCGAACTGCGCGCGCAGGTCCCTGAAGGTGTGGAAGTCCGGGCGTACATCGCCGCCGCCGAGAACATGGTGGGCCCTCACGCCATGCGCCCCGGCGACATCTACCGCGCCGCCAACGACCTGCAGGTGGAAGTCACGAACACCGACGCCGAGGGCCGCCTGGTGCTGGCCGACGCCCTGACCGTGGCCTGCGATGAGGGCGCCACCGAACTGATTGACCTGGCCACCCTGACCGGCGTGAAGGTGAGTGCCCTGGGGGCCGAGATTGCGGCCCTGTTCAGCAGCGACGCCGCCCTGACGGGCCGCCTGAAAGCCGCCGCCGAAGCTGCTGGCGAATATATCTGGGAATTGCCGCTGCACCAGCCGTACCTGAAGAGCTACCAGAAACAGACGGTGGCCGACCTGAAAAACAGTGACATGAACCCGGCTGGCGCCAGCATCAAGGCCGCGCTGTTCCTGCAGCAGTTCGTCACCCGCCCCTGGGCCCACCTGGACATCGCCGGCAACGCCACCCGGGAGGACGTGGCGACCGGGTGGGGCGTGGGCACGCTGGTGGCGTACGTGCTGGGCAGGTAGGCGGTTGGCCGGAGGCGGTGCGCAGTGAATATCTTTTTCTGCGTACCGCCTCCGGCGCACTGCGTTCCCTCTACACTGCTGGCCCCAGCTTGCCGCGCAGCATCAGGCGCATGCGCTGGCGCAGGCGTTTGTAGATGGGCGGGGAATACTGGGCGCGGAACTGCACCGTGGCGGCCTCGCTGCCCACATCGTGGCCGTCGTGCTGGGTCAGGAAATAGCGGTGGTCCATGATCCACAGGTACAGGTCGGCCTCGGTGCGGCCGGGAAAGCGCGCCATCACGTCGTGCTTGCCAATGTTGTCCACGATGCGGCAGTACAGGCGGCGGTACCAGCTGTCCACCGCCTCTTCCCAGGTGACGGGCGGCAGGCCGGCGCGTTCAGGCTTGCGGTCCAGAAAATACTGCCGGGTGCGGATGTGCTCCAGCAGCTTCTCGTAGCGTCCCGGCGTGGTGAACAGGATTTCATGGTGGCCCGGCACCACGCGGTCCAGGTTGGTGGCCTTCAGGAACTGGGCGTACTCCCCCTTGATAATCAGGTCCTTGAGGGTGTCGCCTTCCTCGGGCGGCACAGTGACCTGCAGCTCGATCACATCGGCATCAATGTATTTCTGACCCTGGCGCCGGGCCACCGAGACGCGGTGGTTGCCGTCCTTGACGAAATACAGCTCGCCCACCTGATACACCTGGATGGGCGGCAGTTCCTTGCCCTGCAGCTGCGCCGAGCGCACGCCGATCCAGCGTTCGTCCAGGTGGCGTTCCTTGGGCAGGTAGTGGCGGTCAAATTCGCGGTAGCGGTCCACCGACCCGATGATGTGATCCACCTCGATGGTTTGCAGGCCGCGCGCGTACTCGCCTTCCGGGGCGAGGTGGCGCACCCAGTCGAAGGGCAGCAGCTCATTGGGCTGCCGCCGCAGGAGAGAAAGCAGATCACGCACGTCGCCCAGAAAGCGCGCGCGTTCTACCTCGTGCCGGGCCTGATCGAATGCGGACATGGGGGTTCGGCTCCTTGAGGGGCCCCGCTGAAGCAGCGGAGCGGGAGTCGGCCGGGTCGCCTTCGTTACCGGGGAAACAGAGAAGACCCCGGTCGCTGGTGTCCAGGGTACACCAAGGGGTGTCAGGCGGGTGTGATGAAAGCCCCGCGGCCGGAGGGGCCACACATAGGGCAAGCCTTTAGGCGGCCCACACATCGTGGGCTGGGCCCTGGGCGGGCGGCGCGGCGCAGGGGTTGAATGCGGCCATGCTTGGCAAGTTTTTCAAGAAGCCCGCAGATGACATGGGCGGCCGGGTGCCCCCGGGCCAGAGTCTGACCACTCGATTCCCGGTGCTGACCTACGGCCCCACCCAGCACTACGCGCCGCAGGAGGTGGCCGTGCGCATCTTCGGGCTGGCCGAGGAGCACACCTTTACCTGGGCTGACCTGCTGGCCCTGCCCCAGACCACCCTGACCTACGACATTCACTGCGTGACCCACTGGAGCAAGCTGGACACCACCTGGACCGGCGTGCGCGTGACCGACCTGATAACCCACCTTCGTCTGAAGCCCGGCGCCACCCACGTCATGCAGCATTCGGTGGGCGGCTACACCACCAACCTGTCGCTGGACGACTTTGTGCGCCCCGAGAACCTGCTGGCCCACACCTTTGGCGGCCAGCCGCTGGACGCCGAGCACGGCGGACCGCTGCGGCTGGTGGTGCCGCACCTGTATTTCTGGAAAAGTGCCAAGTGGCTGAGTGGCCTGGAATTCATGGACGCCGACCGCCCCGGGTTCTGGGAGCGCAACGGTTACCACATGCGCGGCGATCCCTTTCAGGAAGAGCGCTATGACGATGACTGAGCCAACAACTGACCCGACGACGGAAGGAGCCCCGGCCGACCTGACCGGCAGCGGCGAGTATCTGGTCCCGGATGTGCTGCAAGAGGGGCTGACCCTGGTGCTGGTGGGCACGGCCCCCAGTCGCATCAGCGCGCGGGCGCGGGCCTACTACGCCAACCCTGAAAACCGCTTCTGGCGCACCCTGCACGAGGTGGGTCTGACGCCCCGGCAACTCTCGCCACACGAGTACCCCCTGCTGCCGGGGTACGGCATTGGCCTGACCGATGTGGCCAAGCGCCACTCGGGCGTGGACGCGGCCCTACCGGCAGAGGCCTGGGCCCCCGGGGAACTGCGCGCCAAGGTGCAGCGCTACAGGCCGCAAGTGGTGGCCTTTACCAGCAAGCGCGGGGCCTCGGAAACGCTGGGGGTGGCGACGGGCCGCCTCCCCTATGGCCCGCAGGCCCAGGATCTGGAAGGCGCCGAACTGTGGGTGCTGCCCAGCACCAGCCCGCTGGGGCAGACCCATTTTCAGCTGGCCCCCTGGCAGGCACTTGCCGCGCGGGTGCAGGCCCTGCGCGCGGCGGGAACCCCCGGGCCCGGGGCACCGTAACCGGGGTATGGCCTTGCATTCTCCACGACCCCTCCGGGCTGGCCGGGCCCGCCGGCTGGTCCGGGCGCCCCTGCGCCTGACCCAGGCCCTGTGGCATGCGGCGCAGCCCGGGTCCGTCCGGCCCAGCGATCCCTGGGCCCTGGCGCCCCGGCCCGGCCCCGGCGAGGCCCTGCGCCGGGTGGCGGGTCTGGGCGCGGTGGCGCTGCTGACCCTGCTGGCGCTGTCCTTTCTGGGCACCCTGACGGTGCTGCTGGGCATTGGGGTGGCCTCGGGCAGTGACGTGGCCGGGTGGCTGCTGGGCCTGACCCTGCTGGCCCTGGGCCTGACCCTGCTGTGGGCGCGCCGCCGCCTGCGGCAGTGGCGGACCCAGGTGCAGGCGGCGCCCGCATCTGATGAGCTGGGGCAATTGCGGGTGCTGCAGGCCCAGGCCCGCGCGTTGCCGCGCCCGGAACGCACGGCTCTGCTGGGCGCCCTGCAGGCCACCGCGCAGGCCCTGCAGGTCACCGGCGGCGAGGGCACCCTGACGCGCGACGCCTTTGACGCCCGGCAGGCTGCCCGTGAAGACCTGCCCGAGCTGCTGGCAGCGGCCCGGACGCCGGTGGACGGCGCGGTACAGGCGCAACTGGCCCTGATCGAGACGCGCATGACGGCCATTGCCGAGCGGGGGCGTGCGGCGCAGTTGCGTTCGGCGCGGGCCAGAACTGCTTACCTGCAGGACAAGTACGCGGCAGGCGAGGAGGGTGACCCGGCGCCGCCACGGCGTTAAATTTTGAACAGTGGCCAAAAGCGGGTGCTAAACTGCCTCTCGTGCTCCCGCCAAGCCTGTGGTCAACCCTGCTGCTGATGGGTGGCGCGGGCCTGCTGGGCTACGCCACAGTTCGGGACCACCACGGCCTGATGATCGCCGCCGCCCTGGGAATGGCGGTGCTGACGGCGGGGCGCCGGGGCACCCTGCGCTGGGTGCCGCTGGGCGCCTATGCCCTGGCCTTTGTAGTCTCGCTGCTACTGCCGGGGCCCACCTCGGGCGTGCCCGAACTGGGCGCGGCCCTGCTGACCCTGCTGAGCCTGGGTCTGCTGACGGTGCGCGAGCAGGCCAGCGCCCGGGAACTGACCTGGCAGCGCAACACGGTGGCGGCCCTGCGCGCCGGCAGCGAGCGCCTGGCCGATGCCCGCGACGCCGACGCCATTATTCGCGCGGGGATTGGCATTCTGGACAAGCTGCAGGTGGCGCCCAATCTGGCGTTCGTGGCCTACCGTAAGGGCACGCCGCACATTCTGGCCGCCACCGGGGCCTTCGACGCCTTTCTGGAGCGCCCCATTCATCCCAGCGACAACGACAGCCGCAGCGTGCAGGCCGACCACTGGGTGGCCGAGGAAGTGCTGGCGCTGCTGGACAAGACCCAGCGCCGGGTGTTTCATGTGGCCCCGGTCTACGGCCGCGCCTCCAATCATCTGGGCGTGGTGATTCTGGCCCGCCCCGTGCCCACCCCCTTCGACGAGGATGAAAAGGGGGTGGTGGGCGCCTTTTCACGCCTGCTGGGCGCGCAGCTGGGGCAGTGGCAGGCCATCCGGGACCTGCGCGACGCCAACGACCTGACCCTGCGATCGCTGGGCGCGGCCCTGGAACGCCGCGACGACGACACCGGCGGCCACACCATGCGCGTGGTCAGCATGAGCGTGCGCCTGGCGCGGCGCCTGGGCTGGGACGAGGATCAGGTCAAGGCGCTGCGCTGGGGCGCGTACCTGCACGATCTGGGCAAGCTGGCCATTCCCGACGGCGTGCTGCACAAGCGCGGGCCCCTCAGCCCCGATGAACGCCGCGTCATTCAGACCCATACCGTGATCGGCTACGACATGCTGCAGGACCTGCATTTCCTGCCCGCCGAGACGCTGGACCTTGTGCGCTACCACCACGAACGCTGGGACGGCACCGGCTACCCCAGCGGGCTGCGCGGCCAGAACATCCCCGATACCGCGCGCCTGTTTACCCTGATTGACGTGTTTGACGCCCTGACCAATGCCCGGCCCTACAAGCCCGCCTGGACGCGGGAACGCGCCCTGAACGAGATCCGGGCCCAGGCGGGGCGCCAGTTCGACCCGCAGTACGTGGACGCCTTTTTGCGCATGATGGCCGAACACGACGACGCCCATCTGGTGATGTAGCGCTCTAGTGCGGGAGGGGGGCTGGCCCTCCCGCTCTGGCTTCACTCCGGCTTCAGGCCGTGGACTGCACGTTCAATTCCTGGCGGGTGGGGGCGTAGGCGCCGGGGTGGGCGCAGGCGGCAGCGGCGGCCTGCAGGCCCAGCTGAAGATGCTCGGTCCACAGGGCGTCCGGGCGCTCCGCCGCGCCCACCAGCAGGCCCGCACACAGGGCGTCGCCGGCTCCCACCGTGTCGGCCACCTGCACGGGGACCGCCGGCAGGTTGGCCTGCCCCGCTGCGTGGTACAGGGTGGCGCCCGCCGCGCCGCGCGTGACCACGATGGGCGCTCTGGCATTCAGGCCGCGCAACTGGCGCAGAATGTCCGCCTCACCCAGCCCGGGGAAGAAAAACGCGAGGTCCTCGTCGCTGAATTTCAGCAGATCGGCGCGTCGGGCCACTGCCTCGAACACTGCCGGATAGTTGGGATGCCGGTGCGTGCTGCGCGCGTTGGGATCGAAACTGATTTTCACGCCGGCCGCCCGCGCCGTTTCCACGAGGCCCAGCAGCGTGTCAGCCAGCGGCCAGCGGCTAAGGCTGATGCCGCCCACATGCAGCCAGCGGGCCTGGCGCAGCCAGCCGGCGGGCAGGCCGGTGGGGTCAAAGTGCAGGTCCGCGCTGTTCTCGCCCAGAAAGCGGTAGGCGGGGGGGTGGGCGCGGTACACCACGGCCATCAGGGTGGGGGCAGGCACACGCTGCAAGAAGCGCAGGTCCAGCCCCGCTTCCAGCGAGGCGCGCGCCAGATCGTCCCCGAAGTTGTCCTGGCCCACGGCCCCGGCAAAGGCGCTGGGCACCCCCAGGGCCGCGCAGGCCCGCGCCACGTTCCATCCCGCGCCGCCCGGGTGCGCCGTCCAGCGGTGCTCACCTGCGGTCACGAGGTCGGTCAGGGCTTCGCCAGCGCTCACGATCAGGGGCAGGGGGGCCATGGCCTGCATGCTACTGCGGCCAAAAGAGGCCGCGCGCCAGCCACCTCACGTCAAGCCACACGGGCCAATCCACAGAGGCCCCGTCTCTGGCAGCGGTGAGCCGGCGTTGGCCCCGCAGCGCCGATTCCTCTGCCCGCCCGGCCCGCACCGCTTGCACCGCCGCCTGCACCAGCGCTCTTATCAGGCATGACGATCACGACTGAGCAGGAACTGCGGGGCATGCAGCGCGCCGGGCGCGTGGTGGCCCAGACCCTTCGGGCGCTCCGGGCGGCCGTGGCGCCGGGTGTCACGCCAGCCGAGCTGGATGCGCTGGCGGGCGAGATTTTTGCCGAGCAGGACGCTATTTCGGCGCCACGGCAGGTGTATGGGGCGCCCGTCCACGTTTTTGTCAGCGTGAACGACGACATCGTTCATGGCCTGCCCACCACGCGGCCGCTTCAGCCGGGCGACGTGGTGAAACTGGACGTGACCCCCTTTGTAGCCGGCTACGTGGCCGACGCCGCCATCACCGTGGTGGTGCCGCCCGCCTCGCCCGTGGCCCTGCGGCTGGTGGCGTGCGCCGAGGCGGCGTTTCGGGCGGCGATGGGGGTGGCCCGGGCGGGGCAGCCAGTGAATGTGATTGGCCGGGCTGTGGAAGCGGAAGTGGCCCGGCGCGGCTTTTCGCTGCTGCGCGAACTGCAGGGCCACGGCGTGGGCCGCACGATCCACGAGGCCCCGGACGTGCCAAACTTTTACCATCCGGCCTTCAGAACCCCGCTGCGTGAGGGCATGGTGATTGCGGTCGAGCCGATGGTGTCGTCCGGCCGCTCGCCGCGCACCCGGACCCGCCGCGACGGCTGGACCATCCGCACCCACGATGGCGGTCTGGCGGCCCACCACGAGCACACCGTCATGATCACCCAGGGGCAGCCACTGATCCTGACCGCCTGATGAAAGCAGGGCGGTTTTGCCCCTCCCCCTTGGGGGATCCGGAGAGGAGCGCAGGGCGGGACGAGGTTTTTGCAACTGCCGTCTCGCCAGACTTGAAAACCATCCGAACCATTGATTACAGCAGGAGGAGGGTAGAACAGGGAGATGGCCTTCGCCCCACCTCGAAGCTGATCACGGCCTGATCATGGCGGTGGACGACCATGAACCTGGGGGCGCACAGGCGCTGTCACTGCCGACAGAACCAGTCTGCGCCCATTCCACAACCCAGGAGACCTGCAATGCCCGACGCCCAGCGCCCGCCCGACCCCACTGCCGAGCCGCTTCTCTGTCCGCCCGCGCCCCACGAGTTGCTGGCCCTGGCCGAGGAGGTGGCCGCCCTGCACCGCAGCCTGGAGCGGCTGGCCCAGGCCGATCATCTGGAGCGGCTGCTCAAACTGATTGCCCGGCCCGGCTGGACCACCCCGGCGGAATATGAACTGCTGCGCGGCGGCGTGGCCCACATGCAGATGCATGTGCGGGCCCTGCACGATGCCCAGGCGGCGCTGCTGCGGGGCGCGCAGCTGGTGGGCGGGCGCAGCTGAGGGCGGAATCGGGCAGGGTCGTGACGGCGCCCGTGGGGTGACAAGCGCCCCGGCAGCCAGCGCTTATGCCAACTAAGTAGCTCGCTGTTGATCTTTAGATCAACCGAGCGGGCTGGAACAGCTGCGCCGCAGAGCGAGTCTCGAAAAAAGGACGTTGCACCGGGAGTGGAGACTTTGCGGTGCTCTCCTGCAAAGTCGTAACGTGAGGTGCAACGTCCTTAACGGATGCGCCGCTCCCCGTGCCCCTCCAGGCTGGTGCCGATGCCCACCAAGCCGCAGGCGCCACAGTGCCCAGTCAAGCGAAGAACCTGGCAGGCGGCCTGGGCAACCCTCAGGCGAGGGTTGGGGGACGCGGGTCTGGCGCTCAATGGCCTTCTGGGACAGGGTACCCCGCCCCCACCCCCCGTTCACCACTGGAGTGCGCCGCCCCTGCCGGAACACGAGCTCAGCGCCGCTTTCCGCCGGGTTCGGCAGGAAAGTCGAGCCGGGCCGCCCCCTGTTCAGGCGGTGCAGGCTCCAGAGCGGCCACCCTGACGCTCCCTGGCCGCGCTGAGGCTGGCGCCCGCTACGCCCCGGCGCCGCTGGCCTGCCGGAACAGCACCACCCGGAACCCGAAGACCTCCCGTTCCCCGCACGCCTCAAAGCCCACCCGCTTATACAGCTGGCGCAGCGCGGGGCGATCGGCGGCCGTGTCCAGTTTCAGCCAGGGCCGGCCCGCCGACCGGGCGCGCGCCCGCGCGTCGGCCAGCAGAAGGGCGCTTAGCCCGGTGCCCTGTGCGGCCGGGTGCACAGCCAGTTTGTGCAGGTACAGCGCCTCGCCTGGGGGGTCGTCGGGCCAGAAGGGAGGGTCACGCTCCAGCAGGCAGTAGGTGCCCACCGCCTGCCCCGCGCGCCACGCCACCTGCCAGCCGTGGGCCGGGTAGTGCCGCCCCAGACGCTCCAGGGTCAGGCTGTCCAGCGGCCACAGGGGCTGGCCCCGGGTTTCCAGTTCTGCCGCGCTGGCCCGCAGGACGCCGGCGGCCGCCTCCAGATCGCCGGCCGTGTAGGTGAGCTTGGTCACGGCGTTCAGCCCCCCAGGGCGGGCGCGGGTTCAATTCCCGTGGCCCACACCGTGGCCTGGGCGCCCGCGCCGCGCAGTTCCAGGCGGACCCGGGGCAGCGGCCCATTGGCCTTGCCAAACACGGCCTGCCCGGCCGCCAGGGGTGAAAACACGCTGTAGTGGCAGCGGCAGCCCAGGTGCGGCTGGCCGTCGGGGGGGCGGTAGTTGAAGGCGAAGGCCAGCACCTCCGGGTCGCGCACCAGATTCACGGCGCAGCCCAGGTGGGTACAGACCCGGGAAAAGGCCGCCAGATGAACGTCCCCGGCACTCAGGCCGCCGGGCACCGGGCGCGGCAGGCGCAGCAGCGTGCAGGGCCGCCCGGCATAGCTAAAGGTTTGCTCGGTCCACTCCGTCTTCAGGGCCGAGAGCGCTGAGAGCGGCTGTGCAGGCCCCGGTTCAAAGGCTGGCGGGCCCGCTTCGCCCTTGCCGCGAATGACCCGGGTGGCGTAGTAGCCCATGTAGCCAAAGGCCCCGGCCGTGCCAGCCACCGGCAGCACCCACCAGCGTTCCAGCACCTCCCGCCGACTCAGGCGCCGGGCCTTCACGGCTGCCAGCTCTCCAGCAGGTCCAGCAGGGCCTCCAATTCCGCGCCCCGAATGTTCGGAAAGGCGGGCATGGCGCCCTTGCCCTGCACGGTGATCTGCCGCAGGGCGTCCCGGCTGAGCACAGACTGGCGCAGGCTGGGCCCCACGCCGCCGCCGCCGCTGGGCCCATGGCAGGAGGCGCAGTTGGCCGCGTACACGCGCAGGCCCGGGTCGCTCTCGTTCTGGCGGGCACGGATGGCGGTAATCAGTTCGTCGGCGTCGCGGCCCTGGGGGTCCAGGGTGCGGTAGCGTTCCAGGGCGCGTAGGGCTCCATCATCCTCCCCGAAGCGGGCCAGGGCAAAGCCCAGCAGCAGCTGGGATTCGGCCTCGTTGGGTGCGAGTTGCGCGGCGGTGCGGATCAGCAGCGCCGCCTGGGTCGCGTCCTGGGCACTGGGGGCCTCGCTGCCCCGCTCGCCGCGCGTGAGCAGCAAGATGCCCAGGCGGCGCAGGGCCTCGGGCTGACGCGGATTGAGTTTCAGGGCGTTGCCGTAGGCGCTCACGGCCTCGTCGTAGCGGCCCGAATCAAAGGCCGCCTTGCCCCAGGCGAGGTAATCGGCGTTCTGACGGGTGCGCTCGGCGCGGGTCTTCAGGGCCGGCAGCGCCAGTGTGGCCTGCACGTTCTGGGCCTCGGCGGCGTTCAGGGCGGCCAGCTGCCAGCGCGGAATGACCGTCAGGGCCCCGGCGCCCACCGCCAGGGCGGCCAGGGCCAGCGTGCCCAGCGCGAGGGGCCGCAGCCGGGCGCCGGCGCGTGGGGCGGGGGGCAGGGCGTCCAGCGCGCGCAGGGTCAGGGCCGCGCGCCGTTCCAGGGCGGGGCGCGCGGCCTCGTCGTCCAGGGTCTGCAACTGGGTGTACAGGCGCTCACGCTCGGCGTCCAGCCGGGCCCGCTCGGCGGCGTCGGGGTCCTCGGGGGCCCCGGCGCGCAGCGGTGACAGCACCAGCCACAGGCACAGCAGCAGCGTCAGCGCCAGCACGCTCAGGCTCAGCAGAGCGGCGGCGGTCATTCCGGCCCCCGGGCGCGGGTCTCGCGCTGCACCTGCGTCAGGTAGGGATCAAAGGTGGTTTCTGGCTCGGGGCTCTGCTGTGCGGCAGCGGCGCGGCCCCGGCGCAGCAGGCCCCACAGCACGCCGGCCCCCGCCGCCAGGGCCAGCAGCGGCGTGCCCCACAGCAGCAGCCCCGGCCCGGTCTTGGGGGGGTCCAGCAGCACAAAGTTGCCGTAGCGCTGCGAGAAATACACGTAGATGTCGCCGTCGGTGCGCCCGGTCGCCACCTGCTCGCGCACCGACTCGCGCATCTTGGCACTGATGTCGGCGCGGGACTCCGCGATGGATTCGCCGGTATCGCACAGCGGGCAGCGCAGGTTCTTCTGAATGGCCACGGCGCGCGCTTCCTGGGCCGGGGTCAGCGCCGGGGCGGCCAGTGCGCCGCCCAGCAGGCACAGGCTCAGCAGCAGGAAAAGGACGGTCTTCACAGGCCCGGCACCCCAATGGCCTGCAGACCCGCGTTCAGCTTCTCGTGGGTCAGGCCGCCCCGGTCCATGTGCCGCACCACGCCCCCGGCGTCCACGAACACGGTTTCGGGAATCCCCGAGACGCCGTAGTTCACGCCAGTATCCAGCCCCGGGTCTTTCAGGTTGGGGTAGGCCAGGGCGTACTCCCGGATAAAATCGCGGGCATTTTTCTCGCTGGTTTCGTTGAACAGAATGCCAATCACCGCCAACCCCTGCCCCGCGCCCTGGCGCTCACTGAGTTCCCGCAGCAGCGGCGCTTCGGCGCGGCAGGGGCCACACCACGAGGCCCAGAAGTTCAGGACCACCGGGCGCCCTTTCAGGCTCTCCAGGCTGACCGGCACGCCGTCCAGGCTCTGCAGGGTAAAGGCGGGGGCGGGCTTGCCCACCAGCGGCCCGCCGCTGGTGGCCCCCCGCGAGGGGCTCAGCAGCGCTGCGGCCAGCGCGGCCACCAGGGCAAAGGCGATGGCGGGTGGCAGCAGGCGGCGCCACAGTGGCGCGGAGTTCGGGGCAGGGGAGGGTTCACTCATGGGGTTCCTCTCGTCAGTCGGTGGCGGGGGCCAGCCGGGGCGCCGGGGCGCGCGCGGTGCGGGCCGGGCTGACCAGCGTGAAGCTGGCGCCCAGGCAGATCAGCAGGGTGCCCCACCACAGCCACGACACCAGCGGGCTTTCAATCAGGCGCACACTGGCCCACTGCCCTTTGGGGTCGGTGCTGGTGACCACCAGATAGGTGTCGCCGGTCAGGCGGTAGCGCACGGCGGGGGAGGGAAACGGAGTATCGCCGCCCTGGACATAGGTGTTCATGCGCGCGCGAAAGGGTTCGCCGTCAATGCGCACCTGCGCCACCACCGAGCGGCCATCCGAACGGGTTTCCTGGCGAATGGCCGTGAGTTCCAGCTGCTCGGCCAGCACCTGCACGGGCTGTCCCAGGTTCAGGGTCACCTGGGCGTCGCGGCGGTAGGTGCCGCTGCCGGCCAGGCCCAGCGCCAGTACCACCAGCCCGGTGTGGGCCAGGTAGGCGCCGTAGCGCCGGGGCTGGGCGCGCAGGGTGGCCCCCAGGCCGCCAGCCTGCCGGGCAGCTCGGGCGGTCAGCAGGCCCAGCCCCAGCAGGTTGTAAGCGCTCAGACCCACGGTCGCCAGCACGCCGGGGTGGCGCACGCCCAGCAGGGCGGCCAGGGCGGCGGCCCCCAGCCCGGCCACCAGCAGTGGCCGCAGCGCCCGCCACAGGCCCTGGCCCTCAGCGCGGCGCCAGGGCAGCAGCGGGCCCACACCCATCAGGAGCAGCAGGCCCAGGCCCAGCGGAATGGCAAAGGCGTTGTAAAAGGCCGGACCCACGCTGGCGTCCCGGCGCCCCTGCACCGCCTCCACAAAGGTGGGAAACAGGGTCCCCACCAGCACCATCACCGCAAAGACCACGAACAGCCAGTTGCCTGCCAGAAAAGCACCTTCACGGCTCAGGGCGGCTGGGGGCTCGGCGTCGTCGCGCAGCTTCGGGGCGCGCCACGCGGCCAGCAGGGTGCCCAGCACCAGCAGCAGCGCCAGAAAGCCCAGGAACACGGGCCCCACCGGTCCACCCGCAAAGGCGTGCACGCTCTGCACAATGCCGCTGCGGTTCAGGAAGGTGCCCAGCACGGTGCTGGCGTAGGCCAGGACAATCAGCCACACGTTCCACGAGCGCATCAGGCCCCGGCGCTCCTGAATCTGAATGGAATGCAGGAAGGCGGTGGTCAGCAGCCAGGGAATCAGGGACGCGTTTTCCACCGGGTCCCAGGCCCAGTAGCCGCCCCAGCCCAGCGTTTCGTAGCTCCACCAGCCGCCCGCCACAATCGCCGCTGTCAGGAAGGTCCAGGCCACCAGGGTCCAGCGCCGGGTGACCACCACCCAGTGGTCCGAGAGGCGCCCGGTCACCAGCGCCGCCACCGCGTAGGCAAAGGGCACCGACAGGCCCACGAAGCCCAGGTACAGCAGCACGGGGTGAACAGCCATCATCCAGTGGTTCTGCAGGGCGGGGTTGGGACCGCGTCCGTCCGCAGGAATGGCCGCCAGCGGGGTAAAGGGCGAGGCCACCGTGGCGCACACGCCCACGAAGAACAGCAGGCTCACGAACATGGTGGCCAGGGCCCAGGGCCGCAGGGCGTCGCGGCGCAGGGTCAGGCTGAGGATGAAGGTAAAGCCCGCCAGCAACCACGCCCACAGCAGAATGCTGCCTTCCAGCGCGCCCCACAGCCCGGTCACCTTGACCCAGGTGGGCGAGGCGCGCATGGAGTGTTCGGCCACGTAGCGCACGCCCATGTCGTCGCGCAGCAGCGCCATGAGCAGCACCAGCGTGCCCAGCGAGACCAGCGCGAACACCGCCCAGGTGGCGCGCCGGGCGGCTTCCACCGCGCGCGCGTCCCGGGTCACGCCGCCCAGCAGCGCCAGCCCCAGCCCGCCGAGGCAGAACAGCAGCGCGCCCAGCAGGCTCAGCTGTCCCAGGGGCGCGGCGGCGCCCCCGTCAAAGGTGATCAGGTTTAGCACGGGGTCTTCCGTCCTTGTGGGCAGGAGCGCCTCACGGCGCGGTCTTGAGCATGTCCTTCAGTTCGGCCTGGGTTTCGGGCACCCGGTACTCCTCGGAGTGCTTGACCACCAGTTCCGAGGCGTGGAAGGTCTCGCCCTGAAACTGGCCGCGCACCACGACGCCCTGGTTGTCCTTGAACAGATCGCTGACCGCGCCCCGGTACTGCACCGGAAAGCTGGCCCCGCCGTCCGAGACCACAAAGCGCAGGTCCAGCGTCTGGGGGTCATACTTCGCCTCGCGCACCAGCCCGCCAATACGGATGGCGCGGCCCTGCAGCTCGGCGCGCTGCTGCTGGTACTCGGTGGGGGTGACAAAATATTCCAGGCTCTTGTTCAGGTTGCCGTAGGCGATGGCGCCCACCAGCGCCGCCAGCGCCGTTACACCCAGCACCGGGGGCCAGGGATTGCGGCGGCGGGCGCGGGCGCGGGGCAGCGGCGAGAGGGGCGCGCTCACTTCGGGGCCTCGCGGTGGTCCTCGCCGCGCAGGTGGCGCAGTCGCCCCCACATCCAGACCAGATAGCCAGCCAGCACCCCAAAAGAAGCGGCGTAGGTCACGATCACGTACCAGGCGTATTTATCCACGGGCAGCCTCCAGGCCAGCACCCAGCTCACCCATCAGTTCGCGTTCCTCGCGCGCTTCCTCGCGCGCCGCCAGAATGCCGCGCAGGCGCAGCAGATACACGTACAGCACCGTAAAGGCAAAGACCGAGAACAGCAGCGTGGGCAGATACACGGCCTCGGCTTTCCACTGGATCTTGCCCAGCAGCATCAGCGTCTGGGTCTGGTGCACGCCGCGCCACCATTCCACAGCCATGTAGTTGACCGGCACGTACAGCGTGCCCACGATGCCCACCACCGCTGAGACGCGCGCGCGCTTGTCGGGGTCGTCCATCAGGGTACGGATCAGCAGGTAGCCGCCGTACACCACCAGACTCAGGGCGGTGGTGGTCAGCCGCGCGTCCCACACCCAGTAGGTGCCCCAGGTGGGTTTGGCCCACAGCATGCCGCCCACGATGGTGGCCAGGGTAAACAGCACGCCAATCTCTGCGCTGGCCACCGCCAGGCGGTCCCAGTGGCGCCGGCGCTGCCACAGGTACAGCAGGCCGAACAGGCCGGTGCCGCCGTAGGCGAGGTAACTCAGCCACGCGGTGGGCACATGCACAAACATCAGCCGCACCAGCGAGCCCTGGTTGGCGTCCAGCGGCGCGCTGAGGCCCAGGCCCAGCACCGCCAGCACGCTGGCCAGGGCGGCCGCGCCCAGCAGGGTTGTCGTGAGGTCTCGTTTCATATCGCTCCTCTATTGTGCCGCGCCGGAGATGAAGATGACCGTGCGCGCCGCGTCAGTGTGCGCAGACTCGCGTCTGAGAGGCGGCTGGGGCAAGTGCGAGTGTCCCCGGCAGGACGGCGCGCCCCCAGGCCGAAGCCGAGAGGGGCACAACGCCAGCGCACCCAGGACCGCACACACAGAGGCGAAAGCGCAGACAGAAAAGAACGGGAGCCGCAGCCCCCGTTCTGTTTGCTTCGCTGTTTACTGACGGACCAGAACCACCTTGTCCACCTCGGCCGTGCCCGTGTAGGTGGTGGGGGCGTTCAGGTAGCCCTTGAGCACCACTTTCCAGGCGCCCGCAGCAGGGCTGGGAATGCTGACCGCTTCACCTGTGCTGGTGCCCTGGGCGCTGGAGCCCACCAGCTGCCCGGCGGGGTTGTAGACCTCTAGGTCCAGGTCGAAGGCGGGGTTGCCCCAGTCGGTGCTCACGCGCAGCACGCTGCTGCCGGCGGGCACGTTCAGGGTGTGGGTATGGCCGGCATTCTGCACGCAGCCAGCGGTGGGGGCACACACGGCGGTCTGCACCGTGCCGCTCCAGCCCGGCAGGGTGGTGGTCTGCACGCTGTAGCGGGTGGGGTTCAGGCGCACGGCCTCGCGCACGGCGGCGTTCGCGTTCACGTAGCCGTAGCCCACTTCCCACTCTTCACGCTGCTTGACGACCACCTGGTTGGGGTCCAGGCCACCCGTGGCCTGCGCTACGTAGTACATCTTGCGGCTGGTCTTCTTGAATACGTTCAGAATGCTGTCCAGGTTCATCCTGGGGTTGGCTTCCAGCATCAGCGCCACCACGCCGCTGATGTGCGGGGTTGCCATGCTGGTGCCGCTGATGGTGCTGTACTGGGGGTTGTCCACGTCGGGCACGGTGGTGGCGGCCAGACCGGTCAGGGCGCGCGCCGCGCTGATATCCACGCCGGGGGCGGTGACGTCGGGGTGCACCAGGGCGTCGCCCGCACGGCCACGGCTGGAGAAGTCGGCCAGGTAGCCCTGCTTGTCGCCGGCGGCCACGCTCATCACGCAGGGGCTGGCCGAGTAGGGGTTGAGGGTGTTGGCGCCGGGGCCCTCGTTGCCAGCGGCGAACACCACCACCATGCCCGCCTCATAGGCGCGCTTGGACGCGAGGCTGATGGGGTTGTACGGCGCGAATTCGCCGCTGCTGCCCCAGGAGTTGCTGATCACGCGGATGTTGTGGGTCTCGCGGATTTCAGGTTTCATCAGGTAGTCAAAGCCCTGCAGCGCGTACAGAATGCTCAGGCCGTCGCCCGCGCCCACGCCCACCAGGGTGGCGCCAGGGGCCACACCGCGCCGCTCGCGCCCGCCTGCCGAGGCCGCGCCCGAACCGCCGATGGTGCTGGCCACGTGGGTGCCGTGCCCGCTGCTGGTGTCGGTGTTGGGCAGGTCCAGGTACAGGTAGCCGCCCGCCGGGGTATCGGTGATGGGGCCCACCAGCTTCACGTTCTTGGCCACGTGCGCCAGATCGGGGTGGGTGCCGTCCACGCCCGAGTCGATGATGCCCACGCCCACGCCGCGCCCACTCAGGCCGTAGGTGGTGCGCGCCGTGTCGGCCCCGATGAACTTCACGCTCTCGGCCAGCTTGTAGCTCAGCGGCGCGTCCTGATAGATGGACACCAGGCCCGGCAGGTTGGCCTGCAGCTGCGCCACGAGGTCCTGGGTCACCACCGTCTTCAGGGCGATCATGGGCAGGTTCTCAAAGGCGCCCAGGCCATTGCCCGGGTCCACGGGCAGCGTGGAGTCCATCCAGGTGATCGCGCGGCCCTTGCTGGTGTCGTCGGCAAAGGCCAGGATCAGGGTGCCCACCTGGCCGTAGCGCATATTGCTGTCCACCTGCACGCCGCTCGGGGCGCTGGCATACAGCGCCGAGCAGGCCGAGAGGGTCGTGGTCGTGGCCTGGGCGCCCAGGGTGCGGCTGGACTGGGTAGCCACCGGGGCCGTGGCCGCGCCCTGGGGAGTGCTCTGCCCGCAGGCGGAGAGAATGACCGTCAGACCCAGAATGGTGGTGGACACTTTCTTCATCACAGACTCCTTGGGGGGGTGAAACAGCATGGCGGTTTTGAAGTGCCCCTATTCCAGCAAGCGGCGCTCAAAAAAAACACAAAACAATCGTCAATGATCCGCTGAGGGGGTGAAGTTCAAGTTTTGCTTAAGAGTGTGGGGTGCGGGCGGGTGAAATTCGTGGTTTTTTCCACGCGGCAAGCTGCCCTGGCCGTCAGATGAGGTTGGTTTGAACAGGGCCCGGTTCTGGATGAAGAGGGCCGTGGCCTGCCCGCAAGACGGGACGCCCCGCCACTCGCTGGCCGACAGCACTGGGCCGGATTTGCCGTCCGGCTGGGGGTTCCACCCTATACTGGGCAGATGCTCCCTCTGCCCAAGCGGCTGCTGGCGCGTCTGGACGCGGCGCCCGGGGGGATTGTGGCCCCCGTGGACGTGGGGGCCAACCAGGCCGGGCTGATCGCCTGGGCCCAGGCGACTGGCCGCGCGGTGCTGCGGGTGCCTGGGCCCACTGACGGCCCCTGGCTGTGGGTGCCCGCGCGGCGCCGCGACCTGGAGGGGGTGCCGCTGAACGGCTCCCCGCCGCTCCTGCTGAGCGCCCGCGACCTGCTGTACACCGCCGCCGAGTGGCAGGCTGCGCTGCCCAGGCAAACCGCGCAGGATGCGGGGAGCACCTTTGCGGCGTCTGGGGGCTGGCCCGGCGCCCTGCCGCTGGCCCAGGCGTTTCCCGGCGACCCCCACGCCCACATCCACCCTCAGGCCCACGCCCTGCTGGGCCCGCTGCTGCCGCCCCCTGAACTGCGGGCGGCGGCCCGCTGCCTGGCCTGCGCCACCTGGCTCACCCCGGCGGTGGCCGAGGCCCTGGGCGTGCCCCGAGCCGAGTGGGCCGCGCTGCTGGACGGCGGCTGGCTGTGGCTGGACGGCGCGGGCGCCGCCTTTCCAGCTCCGCTGCGCCGCTTCCTGGCGCCGCTGCCCGACCCCGGGGACGTGCGCCGCGCGGCCCAGGCCCTGCAGGAAGGCGGCCACGCGGCCCACGCTCTGGACACCCTGGCAGCAGGCGGCGCCTGGACGCAGTACCTGGACCTGCTGGCCTGGACCACCCGCAGCGCTCAGGGCGAGGACACGCTGCGCGCCCGGCTGGGGGCCCTGCCACCCGCGCACCGCGAGTGCTCCCAGGCCCTGTATGTGGCGGGGCTGCTGGCCCGAGCGGCGCACGATCTGGGCGGCGCTCACACCCTGTATACCCGCGCCCTGGAAGGTCTGCCGGGCAGCGCCGCCGGGCTGGCCCACAATGCCCGGGGCGTGGTGCGCGCCATGACCGGCGACGTGCCCGGCGCCCTGGAGGACTTTGCCCAGGCCGCCACGTGGCCGGGCCTGACGGCCGGGGAAGCGAACCACAACCGGGGCACCCTGCTGGTGCAGCAGGGCCGCCACGCCGAGGCCGAGCGCAGCCTGAACGCGGCAGTGGCGGCCTTCCGTGCAGCGGGCGACCCGGGGCGGGAAGCCCGCAGCCTGGAAACGCTGGGCACGCTGCAGTTTGGGCGTGGGCTGCTGCGGGAAGCCCTGGGGCCCTACCGCGCCGCCCTGATCCTGCTGCGAGAGACCCACCCGGCCGAGGCCGCCCTGGCCCTGCTGAATCTGGCCGAGTGTCACCTGCTGCTGGGCGAACTGGGCGAGGCCCAGGCGCGGCTGCATGAGGCGGCCGCACAGGCCCACCTGCCCGGGGTGCGGGGCTGGACGGCTCGCCTGCAGGCTCTGGTGGCGCTGCAGGGCGGTGACCCCACCGGGGCCCTGGAGGTGCTGGGGCGCATTGAAACCCCGGACCGCAGCCTGCAGGCCGAGGTGGCGCTGCTGCAGGCGCGGGCGCAGCGCGAGCAGGGGCAACCCGAGGCCGCGCGCGCCGCGCTGACCCGGGCCCGTCCCCTGGGGCTGCGCGCCGATCTGGAAGCCGCGCTGCTGGGTGAGGCCGACCTGGACCGCGTGATTGAAGACGCCCGCGCCGAGGAAGCCCGGCTGGAACTGGCCAGCGCCCTGCTGGAACGCGGCGGGCCCGACGATCTGCGCGCGGCCCTGGCGCTGATTCAGGAACACGGGTATCTGCCGCTGCTCAGGACGCGCGCCGCCGCGCCCCTGGCGGCCCTGGCGGGCGACGAGGCCACCCGCGCCCTGTTTCCACTGCACCTGCAGGCGCTGGGGCCACTGCGCCTGACCCACGCCGGGCGCCAGCTGGGCCTGGGCGACTTTCCCACCCGCAAAAGCGCGGCGCTGCTGGTGGCCCTGGCCCTGGCCGAGCACCCGCAACCACGCGAGGTGCTGGCCGAGCGCTTCTGGCCCGGCGCCAAGAACCCGCTGGCCAGCCTGCAAACGGCCGTGTATCACCTGCGCAGCGTCTTTTCGGTGCCCATGATTGCCAGCGAGCGCGGGCTGCTGTCGCTGCTGTTTCCGGTGCGCAGCGATCTGGGCGAGCTGCGCGGCGCCGTGAGTGCCGGGGACCACCGCCGCCTGACCGATCTGCTGCGGCCCCTGACCGCCTCCCTGAACGTGCTGAGTGACCTGCCCACCGAACTCACCGAGGAACGCACCCAGGCCGAGCGCGTGCTGCACGACGCCCTGCGCCTGCACGCCGAGGCCCAGCCCGAGGGCGACGTGCGCCGCCGCGACGCCCTGCGCGCGCTGGTGGCCGCCGATCCCTTCGACACCGCCAGCCGCGAGGACCTGATCGCGTGGCACGAGCGCCGGGGCGAGGCTGCCCAGGCCGACCAGGAGCGCGAGGCCCTGCGCGGGGTGCTGGCCGCGCTGGAATAGGGGGGATGAGGGGGAGAGGGCAGAGAGGCGAAGTGCCGTCCAGTGCCGGAAGAGCCAGAGAAGAACAGGATGTTCCTCTTCTGCAGCAGTGCGGGCGGTTCTCAAGTTTGTTGAGCAGGCGATCACAGAAACGTCGGCTGGAACGCTGGCGCTGCTTACCCTTTTGCTGCGCCGCTCTGCGAGCCCCACGCAAGGGGAGAGGGGCAGATGTGCCGTGTTGCTCGCTGCTCGTGGCCCTGAAGGCTGAACCTGTCCGCACCAGTGCTCTTTCCCACATCTCTTCAGGGAGAATAATTTTGGAACCTGTCTTACCCCTCCGCCGCCGCTGGAAACAGCAGGGTTGCCAGAATGATGGTCCCCAGGTCAAAGGCCGCCAGGAAGGTCAGCCACGTCCCCACCTCGGCACTCCAGCCGCCGGTCAGCAGCAACGCCGTGGCCTTCACCGTGGCAATGACCGCCGGCACCAGAATGGGAAAGGCCAGCGCGGGCAGCAGCGCCTCACGCGCGCGCAGGTTCACCGTGATGCTGCCGTAAAAGGTGGTGCCCGCCGCGAAGCCCAGCACGCCCAGCCCTGTGGTCAGGGCCAGGGCCGCCCAGGGCAGGGGGCCGCTCATGGGGGCCGGGCGGCCAGGCAGGGCCGTGCCTTCCAGGGCGCCAAACAGCACCAGTCCCGCAGGCACCGTGAGGGCGGCCACCAGCAGCAGCGGTGGCAGAACGCCCAGCAGCTTGCCCAGGTACAGCGCGCCGTGCGGGCCGGGGTAGGCCAGCAACTGTTCCAGCGCGCCGGCCTCCTGTTCCTGGGCAAAGGCCCGCTGCGCGCCCACGGCGGCGGCCAGGGCCAGCGCCGTCCAGATGGCGCCGGCCGCCAGCGCCGCGCGCTGCTCGGGTTCGCGGCCACTGCCACTGAGGGCCAGCCCCAGCACCAGCAGCACCAGCCCGGCAAAAAAAGCGGTGGACAGCAGGGTGTCGCGCGTGCGTCCGGCCACCCGCAGGTCCTTGGCGGCCACGGTGGCGGCCCGCCGCGCCGCGCCGTGCAGGGCGCTCACGCCCCGTCCTCCTCGCGCAGCACGCCGCCGTGCAGCCGCAGCGCGCGGGGCGCCACCGCGCGCGCCAGCGCCGGTTCATGCGCCGCCACGATCAGGGTCACGCCCTGGGCCCGCAACTCGCCCAGCAGGCCCTGCACCAGCGCACGCCCGGCGTCGTCCAGGTTGGCAAAGGGTTCATCCACCAGGGTCAGGGGCCGGGCCAGCAGCCACGCGCGGGCCAGGGCCAGCCGCTTGCGCATGCCGGCCGAGAGAAAGCGGGCCCGGCGCCCGGCCGCGCCCTCCAGGCCCACGCGCCGCAGGGCCGCCCCCACGTCGCCGCGCTGCCCGTGCATCTGCAGGGCAAACGCCAGATTTTCCAGACAGGTCAGGTCCGGGTACAGGCCGCCGTCCACCGGCATCAGGTGGGCGTGGTCACGCACGGCGCGGCTGTCGCGCAGATCGTAGCCGAACACGCGCCCCTCGCCCCGGGTGGGCCGCAGCCCCGCCGACAGCAGGCGCAGCAGGGTGGTCTTGCCCGCGCCGTTTTCGCCCAGCAGGGTCACGCCCTCGCCGGCCGGCACATCCAGGTCCAGGCCGCGCAGGATGACCTCTCGGCCCAGGCGCAGCCACAGCCCGCGCAGTTGCAGCGCCGGGGAAGCGGTGGAGAGGCCCAGGGGTGCCCGCGCCGGCCCTACAGCTTCAGCCACTCGGGCATCACCTCAGAGAAGAAGGTGGCCAGCCGGGTGAACTGCCCCGTGAGCATCAGGGTGCCGGACACCACCAGCAGCACGCCGCCCAGCTTTTCAAAGCCCCCGGCGTAGCGGTTCAGGCGCCGCAGGTTCACCCGGTGCCACAGCAGCGCCGCCAGCAGAAAGGGCACACTCAGGCCCAGGGTGTAGGCGGCCAGCAGCGCCACGCCGCTGCCCAGACTGGCGGTGCTGGCGGCCAGCCCCAGCACGCTGCCCAGGGTGGGCCCCAGGCAGGGGCTCCAGCCAAAGGCAAAGGCGGCTCCCAGCGCCACCGGGCCGTAGCCCCCGGCGTTGGCCAGGGCGCGCGTATCGCGCATCAGAAAGGGCAGCCGAATCAGCCCCAGCATCACCAGCCCAAAAAAGATGATCAGCACGGCCGACACCTGGGCCAGCAGCGCCTTGTGCGGCGCAATCAGGGCGCCCAGGCTGCTGGCCGTGGCCCCCAGCGCCATGAACACCAGCCCGAACCCCAGAATGAAGCCCAGCGCCCGGCCCCACGGCGCGCGCTCGCCGCCCAGCGCGCCCAGGTAGCTGGGCACCAGCGGCAGCACGCAGGGGCTCAGGAACGAGACCAGGCCCGCCAGAAACGCCACAGCAAAGGTGGGGGAAGGCGTCATGGCGGGCAGTCTAGCGGCTTCAGGGCAGGCCGCCTGTCCCGGTGCGTGCCCCGGCGCTGCCGCTTACTCCAGCGCGCCGGTGAATGTGCCTTCCCAGGCATTCAGAATCCGCCCGTCCTGCACCAGCAGCACCGTGGGGTAGGCGCCCACCCGCAGCTTGCGTGCAAAGGCGTTGGCGGCCTCGCCCCGCCAGGGCTGAAGACCCGCTGGGGCCGGAGAGGGCGTGCCCTCGGCGTTCACGGCCCGCACGGGCAGCCCGGACGAGAGCACCGCCTGCCACAGGTCACCCAGATCGCCGCAGTCGTGACTGTAGACAACCACCACCTCGCGCCCAGCTGCCTGCCAGGGGTGGGCAGGCAGAAGCTCACCCAGGCGCACCCGCGCTTCGGCGGTGGACACACCCAGGGTCAGCAGCAGGGTCAGCAGGGGCGCGCGGCGGGGTCGCATGGCGCCCATGATGCCAGAGAGCCGGGGCGGCAGGGATGACGCGGGGGTGAGAGGGGCACTGGGCCATGGGCCAGGGGCTATGAGCCATGAGCTGTGGGGGCTAGGGCGCTTGGGCGGGGGGGGGGACGTCAGGGCACAGCGCCAACGGGGCCGGCGCCCTGCATGACAGCGGGCGCCGACTGGAAGAACAGTGCGTTGGGTGGGTGGGGGCTCAGCCGGAGCGGCTGAGCGTCAAGAGGCGCTGTCCCTCATGGCTCACAGCTCATGGGCCAGTGCCCAGAACTCACGGCGCCGCCTGCCCGCCTGGCACCGCCTGATTTCCGGGCGTACGGGTGGCCTTCAGGGCCGCCGGGTCGGGGGTCTCGTCCTTGAGGGGCTGGGGCGCGGGGTCCGGGGCGTAGGCGGGCAGGGCCTCGATCTCCACGCGGCGCTGCACGATGTTCTCGGGCGGGGTGAATTCGGTAGCCAGACGGTTGGTCACCCGGTCCAGGCTGACCAGCACGGTGTCGGGGTCCTGGCTGGGGGCGTAGCCGGTTTCGCGGTACTGCACGGGTGGGGGGGCGTCTTCCTGCACATCGGTGTTCGCGGCGCCCCGGAAACTGGGGTCCAGCACGGCCACCTTCACGCTGGGCAGAAACTGCGCGTCCGGCGCGTCCACGTACTGAATGCCCGGGGGCTCGCTGAACTGGCGCACAGCCTGCCCCTCGTGGGCCAGTTCCATCATGCGGCGCCAGATGGGCGCGGCCACGTAGCCCGAGTAGTAGTAGGTGGGCATGTCGCCGCCCTGCTGGCGCCCCACCCAGGCCGCGCCGGTGTACAGCGGCGTGGTGCCCACGAACCACAGGTCCTTGGGGCCGTTACTCGTGCCGGTCTTGCCCGCCACCGGCCACTCGCCAAACTTGGCGCGGCCCGCCAGTCCGCCCTGGGGCTCGGTCAGGTCGTTCACCACGCCCCGGATCATGTCCAGGCCCAGCCACGCGATCTGCGGGGTCCACACGCGCGCCGGGCGCACGGGTTCGCTGCCTGCGTCGTACAGCACCTCGCCCCGGGCGGTGGTCACCCGCGTCAGGTAGCGTGGCGCGCGGTACAGCCCGCCATTCACAAAGGGCGCGTAGGCCGCCGCCATTTTCACCGGCGTGGTTTCCACGGCGCCCAGCGCGGCGGCCAGCCCGGTGCCGTCGTTGGTTTGCAGGCCCAGCTGGCGCAGCTTGCCGAAGAAGGTCTGCAGGCCAATGCGGTCGGCCAGGCGCACGGTGACCAGGTTCAGCGAGCGGTCCAGCGCCTCGCGGATGGTCATGTCGCGGTAGGTGGTGGCTCCTTCAAAGTTCTGCGGCGCGTACACGCCGTTTTTACAGCCAGTGCAGGGAAAGGTGATGGGCCGGTCGGCCTCGCGGTGCGCCTGGGTCAGCCCGGTGGACAGCGCCGTGGTGTACAGCAGCGGCTTGATGGTCGAGCCGATCTGGCGCTGGCCCTGCGCCGCGTTGTTCCAGGCGTCCGGCGGCTCGGTGCCGCGCAGCTTCTGCCCGATCATGCCCAGCACCTCGCCGGTATAGGGGTTGATGATGGTGGCGCCCAGCGTGGCCCCGGGCGGCAGATAGGTGGTTTCGCGGCTGGCGGTTTCCACAGCGGTCTGCACCCTGGGGTCCAGCGTGGTGTACACGCGCAGGCCCCCCGACCCGTACACCTTCTCACGGCCAAAGCGGCGCACAAGTTCCTGTTCCACCTGCCGCACAAAATGCTCGGCGCGGGTGGTGGTCACCGCCTTCAGTTCCTTCTGGCTGGGGTCCACGTTCCGGGCGCTCAGCACGTTGCCCTGCGCGTCGTAGGTGATTTTCCAGCCCCTGGGCTGCACCTTCTCGCGCCACGCCGCGTCCATCTGCGCCTGGGTGATCCAGCCGTCTTCCACCATGCGCGCCATCAGGGTTTTCATCAGGGGGCGCACCGCCTGGTAGTTGGGATAGAAGCGGCCTGGGCTGGGCACCAGCACGGTCAGGTAGGCGCTCTGGGCCAGGGTCAGCGCCTTGGGGGTGGTGCCAAAGTAGGCCAGCGCCGCCGAGTGAATGCCGTACAGCTCCACCGGGCCGCCGTCGCCCCAGTAGATGGCGTTCAGGTAGTTCTGAAGAATCTCTTCCTTGGTAAAGGAGCGCTCCACCTGCACGCTCAGCATCCATTCCTTGAACTTGCGGTCCGGGCTGCGCGCCTGCTGGTATTCGTCCAGCAGCAGGGTGTTTTTAATCAGCTGGTTGGTCAGCGTGGAGCCGCCCTGCACGTTGTCGCCGCGCGCCAGCCGCTGAAACTGCCGCCCGATGCCGTAGGGGTCCAGGCCGTAGTGCTCGAAAAAGCGCCGGTCCTCGTTGGCAATCAGCGCCGCGACCATGAACGGGCTGATCTCGTTGAGGTTGACAATCGTGCGGCTGATGGCCTGATCGCCCACCCTGGGAATCAGGCTGCCCAGCGGCGTGTTGTCGCGGGCATACACGCGGGTCTCGGCGCCCAGTGAGCGGGTGAGATTGTCCAGCTCGCGGTAATCGGGCAGTTCGCGGCCCCACTTGACCGCGTAGGTGGCCGCCACGCCCACCCCCGCCACCAGGGCGGCGAGCAGCAGCGAGGTCAGAAATTTGAAAAAGCGCAGCACGTAGATCACGCCGGGCTCCGGAACAGGGCGCCCATCAGCGGCGCCGGGCCTCGATGAGCTGGTTGACGCGGGTGCGCAGGTTCTTGCCGGACAGCGGCTTATACACGATGTCGTCGGCGCCCACGAGTTTGGCGTGGTCGCGCGTCTGGTCGTCGTCGAAGCCGGTCAGCAGCAGCACTGGGGTGTCGCGCAGCCGCTTGATGCGCTTGACCCGGGAACAGATTTCAAAGCCGTCCATGTGCGGCATCTTCACGTCCAGCAGCATGGCGTCCGGGGTGTGATCCCGGAGGTAATCCAGCGCCAGCTTGCCGTCCTGCACCGCCACAATTTCGTGCCCGTCCGCCGACAGAATGACCTCCAGCATGGTCCGGATGGCCGGTTCGTCGTCTGCGACGAGAATGGTATACGCCATGAAGCCCATGATAGTGCAGGCGCCGCCCAGGGGCGGCGGGTTGATGGGTCACGGTTGATAGGTGATGGAAATGGCGGTGTGAAGCGGAACGCTCCAGGCCTGGAGAGACGGGAGTCACCGCTCTCTTTGTCCATCAACCATCACCCTTGAACCGTCATCGCCTGAGCTCATGGTGCACCCGGCAGCGCGCCTCGTAGCTTTCCTGGGCGCCCACGAGGACCACAGGGTCACTCAGGCGCGCGGGCTCGCCGCCGATCAGGCGCTGCGAGCGCGTGGCGGGAGCGCCGCAGACTGTGCAGATGGCGGTCAGCTTCTCCACGCTCTCGGCGCGGGCCAGCAGGTCGGGCATGCAGCCAAACGGCTCGGCGCGGAAATCCAGGTCCAGCCCGGCCAGAATGACGCGCACGCCCGCCGCCGCGAGGTCCAGGGCCAGCGGCACCACGTCCTCGCCCAGAAACTGCACCTCGTCAATACCCACCAGGTCGGGCAGGGGCGTTTCACCGGGTCCTTGCAGCAGCGCGCCCTCGCCCGTCAGATGCGCGCGGATGTCGGCGGCCCCGCGCACCGCCACCGCCTGCACCTGCCGCCCCGCGTGGCTGGCCACGGCCGAGACGTGGTAACGGTCGTCCATGGCCGGTTTGAACACCTGCACACGCTGCCGGGCAATCACAGCGCGCGTGACGCGCCGAATCAGCTCCTCGCTTTTGCCGCTGAACATGGGCCCGACGATGACTTCCAGGTGACCGCCGTGGTAGGGGGACTTGAGCACGGGGGGGAGTATGCCACGGCGTGGTTGATGGTTGATTGTTGATGGGGGATGGAGGAGAGCAGAGGGCTGTCAGCAGATGCCCTGCCGGGTTTTGCCCATGGCTCAGCGCCCAGAGCCCAACGCAACAGAAACACCCCGCTGGAGGGCGGGGCGCGAAGAGCCGGCGGGCGGCCTTACTTCTTCTTGGTGCGGTAGCTGTCGCCGAAGCGCTTGTTGAACTTGTCCACACGGCCCTCGGTGTCCACGAAGCGCTCTTCGCCGGTCCAGAAGGGGTGAACGCCGCTCCAGACATCCACGTGGATCTCGGGCTTGGTGCTCAGGGTTTCCATCACGACCTGGCCCTGGTAGATGATCTTGCAAGGAACGGTTTTGGGGTGGATGTCTTTCTTCATGGAGTGCCTCCTCCGCCACGTCTGCGCCCTGGATGACCGGGGCATGTGCGTAGCGGGCAACCCTGACAGTGTACACCATGAGCCCCCGGCCTGCACAGGTACGTGCAGGTACAGAGCAGACGGCCCTCACCAGAACGTCCCCGGCGCCCGGCTGACTCACCTCAACTTCTAAACTTGACTAATTTACTCGGTTTAGTTCAGTATGCCGGGGCATGTTGAAGCTGCTGACTCCCCTGACCCTGGTGCTGGCCGCCACCGCTGTGGCCCAGACCCTGACCCTCACCCACGACGACGGAAAGACGACCATTGCCAGGGACCCGAAGCGGGTGGTGGCGCTGGACGAGGAAGCCCTGGGGTGGCTGGCTGCGCTGGGCGTGAGTGACCGGGTGGTGGGCCTGGGCAGCACCTACTTCACCCCAGACGACCTGAGCGGCGGCCGGATCAAGCCCGAGGTGCTCAAGCAGGGCTTTTACGGGCGCGTGCCGTTGAACAGCCCGGCCTACATCGGCTCGTGGACGGCGCCCAACCTGGAAGTCATCACGGCGCTGAGGCCGGACCTGATCGTGCGCCTGACGTGGCAGGGCAATCAGAACTACGACAGGCTGAGCAAGATTGCCCCCACCGTGGGCTACGCCGAGGCGGGGGCTGGCTTCTGGCAGCGCGGCCTGCGCGATCTGGCGAAGGTGTTCGGCAAGCAGGTGGAGGCCGAGCGCGTGATCAAGCAGGTGGCCGACACCCACCGGGCCAACGCAGGCAGGTTGCGGGCGGCCGGCGTGTTCCGCAAGTACCCCAAGGTGGTGGTGGTGGCCCCCTTCGCGGGCGGCACCAACTGGCTGTACACCGACGTGCGCCTGATGCCCGACCTGCGGGCGCTGGGCTTTGAGGATGGCCTGCGGGGCGCCAGGACCACCCTGGGTGTGGGCTCGGCGCTCAGCGATGAAGCGCTGCTGGGCCTGGACCGGCAGACGCTGGTGGTGCTGTTTCCCCCGGGCGGCAAATACAATGGCGCGGGCGCTTTCCTGAATACGCCCGTGGGCCAGCGCCTGAAGGCCCAGAGCGTGGTGTACGTGCCGGAAGACTTCAGCCCCTACAGCGGGCCCCTGACCAGCCTGCGCCATAGCGCGGCCCTGACGAAACTGATTCTGGAGAAGGTCAAGTGAAGGCCCTGCTGGCCGTGCTGGCGCTGGCGGCCGGCGGCTCGGCGGGTGCCGCCTGTGCGGGGCGGGAAGTCACCCACGCCCTGGGCACCGCCTGCGTGCCAAAGGCCCCCAAGCGCGTGGTCGTGCTGGAATGGGCCTACGCGGAAAATGTGCTGGCCCTGGGGGGACAGCCTGTGGGCATGGCGGACATGGCCGGCTACCGCGAGTGGGTGAACATTCCAGTGCCCCTGGGTGCAGGGGTGCAGGACGTGGGCACCCGGCAGCAGCCCAGCCTGGAAAAGATCCGCGCCCTGAAGCCCGACCTGATTCTGACGGCCAGACTGCGCTCGGTCCAGAACTACGCGGCGCTCTCGGCCATAGCGCCCACAGTGGCCTTTGACGCCTACGCTGGCCCCTCGCAGTACGGCGAGATGCGCTCGACGTTCAGCACCACCGGCACGCTGCTGGGCCGCCAGAACACTGCCCGTCAGGTACTCAGCAACCTCGACGCCCGGCTGGCGCGGGTGGGCCAGGACCTCAAGAAAGCGGGCCGGGCCGGGGAGAGCTTCGTGTTTGCCCAGGCGTTCACGGCGCGGGGCGGCGCGCCCACCACGCGGCTGTTGACCAGCAACAGCATGGTCAGCGAGGTCATGGCAAAGGTGGGTCTGGTCAACGCCTGGGCGGCCCCGGCGCAGCCCTACGGCTTTTCCGAGGTCAGTCTGGAAGCGCTGGCCACCCTGAACACCACGAACTTTCTGTACGTGGCCCAGAAGGAGGACAACGTGTTCGCCGCCCCCAGCGTGCGCCCACTGTGGCAGGGGCTGCCCTTTGTCAAGTCGGGGCGGGCCTATCCCCTGAACGAGAAAACGTGGATCTTCGGCGGCCCCCTGAGCGCCCTGACCCTGGCGAACGAGATCAGCCGCCAGCTGCTGGGGCGCTGAATGACTGCTGCCCCCCGCCTGCCCCTGTGCGCGGACGTGTCGCGCGCGCTGAACGAGGATCCCATCGGCACGGCGCCCCACTGGCAGGAAGTCACAGTGCTGGAACTGGACGTGCCGATGTGGGCCCGCGTGCGCGACGTGGCGAACTGGACCCCCGGGCAGGGTGAAGTGTTCGAGCGGCTGCGCGGCAAGGTGGAGGTATCGGGCGCGGGCTTTGGGCTGCTGATGAGTGCGCCGCAGACCCAGGGCCAGCCGCTGCGGGTGAGGCACTACGCGCTGGGCGCGGGCGGCTATGTCCGGCGCGACTATCAGTCTGAGCTGCCCCAGAGCGAGTGGGCACGCGGCCTGAGAGACACCCTGCTGGAACCGGAGAACCTGCGCGGCTGGCAGGAAGAGGCGGTGCCGGACGGCCCCGACCTGCATGTGTGTACCCACGGCACCGTGGACGCGGCCTGCGGGCGCTACGGGGTGCCGGTGTTTCAGGGCCTGGGCGCGGCGGGCCTGCGCGTGTGGCGCACCGGACACTTTGGGGGCCACCGCTTTGCTGCCACAGCGGCCGAACTGCCCAGCGGGCTGCTGTGGGCCCACCTGACCCCGGAACTCGCCGTGCGCCTCGCCCGCCGGGCGGTGGCCCCCACGGCGGTGGCCCGGCACCTGCGCGGCTTTGCGGGCCTGCCCCCCCTGGCCCAGGTGCTGGACCGCGAACTGCTCCTCCGGCACGGCTGGGCCTGGTTAACGGCCCAGCGGCAGGCCACCATCAGCGGCGACGACGTGACCCTGACCTACACCTGGAACGGCGAGAGCGGCGCCGTGCGCGCCCGCGTGGAACACGACCTGCTGCGGGTGCCCGGCTCCAGCCACAAACCCGAGTGGTCAGAGGTCAAGCAGTACCGGGTGACGTGGTGCTGAGCTCTGCCGTGGCCCGCGCCGCCCGGCCGCGCCGGGTCTGGCCCCTGTGGCTGGGCCTGGGCGCCGGCGCGCTGGTCCTGGCACTGCTGGCCTCGCTGGCCTGTGGGGCCAGTGACCTGACGGTGCCCCAGGTGCTGCGCCTGCTCCTGGCCCCGGACGACTCCACCGGGAGCCTGGTGGTGCATACCCTGCGCCTGCCGCGCACCGTGGTGGCGGCCCTGGCCGGTGCGGGCCTGGGCGTGTCGGGGCTGATGCTGCAGGCCGTGACCCGCAACCCGCTGGCCGATCCCGGCATTCTGGGTGTGGAGGCCGGCGGCGCCCTGGCCATTCTGGTGATGGTGGTGTTCTTTCCGGCGGCCCCGGGCGGGCTGTTCGTGCCCGCCGCCTTTCTGGGCGGCGCCCTCACGGCGTCTGTGGCCTACAGCGCCGCGCGCCGCGTGGGGGTGACGCCGCTGCGGCTGGCCCTGGCCGGGGTGGCGGTGGCCAGCTTGGTGGGGGCGGCCACACGGGTGATTCAGCTGCTGTGGGAGCAGCGGGCCCAGGGCGCGCTGTTTGCCCTGTCCGGCAGTGTGGCGGGCCGCACCTGGGAACACGCCGCCCAGGTGGCGCCGTGGGTGGGTCTGGGGCTGGTGCTGAGCGCCCTGCTGACCCCCAGGCTGAACCTGCTGGCCCTGGGCGAGGACGTGGCCCGGGGCCTGGGCGCCCGCCTGAAACGCGACTCGGGGGTGGTGACGGGGCTGGGTGTGCTGCTGGCGGCGGCCTCGGTGAGCGTGGTGGGCCCGGTGGGCTTCGTGGGATTGATCGTGCCGCACGCCGCGCGCCGCTTCATGGGCCCGGACCACCGCCTCAGCCTGCCGCTGGCCGCGCTGCTGGGCGCCGCGTTGCTGGTCCTGGCCGATACGGCGGCCCGGCTGGTGGATAAACCCGCCGAAACCCCGGTGGGGATTCTGGTGGCGGCGGCGGGCGCGCCCTTCTTCGTGCTGCTGGCCCGCCGTGTGGGGCGCCGGGGGTAACGTGCGCCGCTGTCCATCCGCTTCCCGCGCCGCGTGTGCAGTCCCCGGGTTCATCCGGACGGCTGTCCAGTTCTGGAACATCCGGAAAGAAGGGCAGGCTCCCCGCCGTCGGCGCTGTTCCAGCTCTCTTCCCGGACATCCATCCCTGTTCCCTCGCTGCTGCGCAGCGCTGCAAGTCCCCCGCAAGGGGCAAAAACGGCCTGTTGATCGCCCTTGATCACTCCAGGTTCTGCCCCTGTCCGCACTGTTGATTCCCCCCTGCTGCTCAGGAGCCTTTCCCAATGAAAATACCCATGAAACATCCCCTGCTGACCCTGGCCCTGTTCACCCTGGCGGCCACGGCTGCCGCCGTCACGGTCCGCCATGAGGGCGGCACCCTCACCCTGGACAGCCCCGCCCGGCGCGTGGTGGCGCTGGAATACTCCTTTCTGGACACGCTGGTGGCCCTGGGGGTCAAGCCCGTGGGCGGGGCCCTGGGCACCCAGGGCGGTGACCGGGGCGCGCCGCCCTACCTTGCCCCGCGCGTGGCGGGCGTGTCTGCCACCGGCAGCCGCGCCCAGCCCAGCCTGGAGGCCATCACGGCCCTGCGCCCGGACCTGATTCTGGCCGACGCCTTTGTGCACAAGGCCACCCTGCCGCAACTGGGCCGCCTGGCGCCCACCGCCGCTTTGCAAAGCCGCCGGGGCAGTCTGGACGACCTGAACGCCCAGACCCTCCTGATTGGGCAGCTGGTGGGCCGCGAGACGGCGGCCAAACGCCTGCTGGCCGACCAGGCCAGCCTGATGAGCAAGGCCCGCGCCTTTGCGAAAAAGGGTGCGCCTGCTTTTGTGGCGGCGGTGGCCACGCCGCAGTCTCTGACCGCGCACACGAACCAGAGTTTCGTGGGCAGCTTCCTGGAAGACCTGGGCCGCAAGAACCTCTTGCCGGTCAAGGGCGACCAGACCCAGTACGAGCTTTCTCTGGAAGGACTGGTGGCCCTGCAGCCGCAGACGCTGGTGCTGTTCACGGCCCCCGACGAAACGCCCATCACCGAGACCTGGAAGAAAAACCCCCTGTGGCAGAAGCTGCCCGCTGTGGCGCGCGGGCGCGTGTACGTGTTCAACCGGGACAACTGGACGCGCGGCCGGGGCCCGCTGGCCCTGAAGCTGATGGTGGCCGAGGCCATTGAAAGTCGCCTGCTGCAGGACGCCGCGCCGGCTGCCCGCTTCCGGGCCCCATGACCGTTCAGTCTGGTCCCGGGCGCCGGTTCGGCACCGGCCGCGCCGTGTCGCTGGGCCTGGGGCTGGGTGCCCTGACCCTGCTGCTGGCGGTCCTGGCGCTGGGCCTGGGCGCGGTGCGTACTCCAGCGGGCGACGTCCTGCGCGTGCTGCTGGGCGGCGGCGACGACCTGACCCGGCAACTGGTCCTGGAGCTGCGCGCCCCGCGCATCGTGGTGGCGCTGCTGGCTGGCGCCATGTTCGCGGCCTCTGGCAGCATGTTGCAGGGCGTGATTCGTAACCCCCTGGCCTCACCGGACCTGATCGGGGTGGGGGCGGGGGCGGGGCTGGCGGCCACGGTCTTTCTGCTGGCGTGGCCGGGGGCCCCGGCGGGCGGGCTGCCCTGGGCGGCCCTGCTGGGGGCCTGGGGCGGGTTCGCCCTGGTGCTGGCCCTGGCCCGCGACTGGGCCGGGCCGGGGGCCGGCAGCCTGCACCCGGTGCGGCTGGCGCTGGTGGGCGTGGCGGTGGCGGCTGCCCTGGGCGCCGCGCAGCAACTGGTGCTGGTGCGCGCCCCGGACGGGTTAGGGTCAGCCCTGGGCTTTCTGACCGGCACGGTGTACGGCGCCGACGCCCTGCGCGCCGCCGCCCTTCTGCCCTGGGCGCTGGTGCTGCTGCCCGCCGCGCTGCTGCTGGCCCGCTCCCTGGACCTGCTGAACCTGGGCGAGGACCTGGCCACCTCGCTGGGCACGCGCGTGAACGCGGCCCGCCTGCTGTGCCTGACGGTGGCGGTGGCCCTGGCCGGGGCGGCCGTCACGGGTGCGGGCATCCTGGGCTTCGTAGGCCTGCTGGCCCCGCACCTGGCCCGACTGCTGGTGGGCGCCCGGCACGCCCGGCTGCTGCCTGTATCCATGCTGATCGGCGCGGCGCTGGTGCTGGCCGCCGACACCCTGGGCCGCGCCCTGCTGCCGCCCATTGAAGTGCCGGCCGGGGTTTTCACCACGCTGGTGGGGGCGCCGTATTTTCTGTATCTGCTGAGGAGAGCGGGGTGAGTGGGCAGTGCTCAGGAGCGATACGGACTTCCGTCCATGTCCGTCACATCCGGGAAGAAGGGGAATGTTCCCCGCCTTCGGCTGGGGGCAGTCCACTTCCCGGACATCCGTCTCTTTTTCTGCTCCGCTCCGCAGCGCGTCCCTCCGGTCGGAAACATTCCGTCATGGGTCACGGCATTGTTCGGAACTCGTCTGAGTGGAGGGAACTGCACTCCTGGGTGCCTGCTGTCCTCCACGCCGCCAAACCCTTCTTCCCGGTGCCGGCGCCCACGCCCTGCCTCTTCCACTGCCCACTCCCCACTGACCCCCTATGACCCATCCCCCCCTGTCCACCACCAACCTCCGCCTTGGCTATGGCCAGACTGTCATCGTGCCGGGCCTGAGCCTTCGCCTCAGGGGCGGCGCGGTTACCTCGATCATCGGCCCCAACGGCTGCGGCAAGAGTACGCTGCTGCGCGCGCTGGCGCGGCTCCTCCCTGCCGGGCGCGGCCATATTGAACTGTATGGGCAGGCGCTGCACACCCTGCCCAGCCGCGAGGTGGCCCGTCGCCTGGCCATGCTGCCCCAGGGCCCCACGGCCCCCGAGGGCCTGAGCGTGGAAGAACTCGTGTGGTTTGGCCGCCATCCCCACCAGGGGCGCTTTCCGGTGCGCCGCGAGGAAGACCGCGAGGCCGTGTCCTGGGCGCTGGACCAGACCGGCATGCGCATCTTTGCGGGCCGCCCCCTGGAAGCCCTGAGCGGCGGGCAGCGCCAGCGCGCCTGGATTGCCATGAGCCTCGCGCAGCAGACTGACATCCTGCTGCTGGACGAGCCCACCACCTATCTGGACCCGTCCCATCAGCTGGAGGTGCTGCACCTCGCGCAGCGCCTGAACGCCGAACAGGGCAAGACGGTGGTGATGGTGCTGCACGACCTGAATCAGGCGGCGCGCTACAGCGACGAACTGATTGCCATGAAGGGCGGCGAGGTCTACGCCCAGGGTCCGGCCGGCGAGGTGCTGACCCACGAGCTGCTGCGCGACGTGTTCGGGCTGCGCGGCCACCTTATCCCGGACCCGGACACCGGCCGGCCGCATGTGATTCCGTATGCGCTGACGAGGTAAGAGGCCATGAACTCTGGGCCATGGGGAGAAGCCTCATGGCCCAGAGTTCATGGCCCGTGGCTCAGCGCCCCTCTGGCCGCTGCCAGGACGCCGGGTAACTCCTCTGTACACCGCCACGCCCGCTCCCAGCCCGGCCAGCTGTGGCCCAGACGCAGGGGGGGCAGAAGGTCAGCGGGGACCGGCAGGCCCCGGGCGCCGGCAATGGCCCCGGTCACGCAGGCCACGGTGTCGCTGTCGTCGCCCAGGCGCGCGGCGGGTTCAATGCACGCCAGCCAGTCGCCCCGGCGACCGTGGGCCAGGGCCGCCTCCAGGGTGTCCAGCACGTAGCCGCTTTGCGAGGTCAGCCCACCCTCTACCCCCGAGCGCACGCGGGCGCGGACCGCCGCGCGGGCCTCGCGGTCGCGCTCGCGCAGGGCCCGCCACGCCGCCTGGGTCTCCAGCCCCAGCAGGCCGGCGTCCACCAGGGCCGCGTGGGCGTCAAAGCGGTCCATCACAGTCAGTGCCGAGCGGGCGGCCTCGGCGTAGGGCCCGCCTGTTTCCAGCGCTTCCAGAAACGCCGTCAAGAAGACTGAAGCGTGCACGCAGCGCGGGTCCGCGTGGGTCAGGGCGGTCAGCACCGCCGCCTCACGGGCCAGCGCCGCGCCCCGGAAACCGGCCAGCCAGGGCGCGGCGATGCGCATCAGGCCGCCGTTGCCGGCCGCGTCAAAGCCGCTCTCGGTCCAGGCGCGCACGCCGCCGTCCAGGGTGCCCAGCCCCAGGGCCCGGCGCGTCAGGCCGCCCACATCCGGCGGGGCGGTGCCCAGCCACTCGCGCAGCGCCGCCAGCACACCCGCCGGGCCCTCGCCGCGCGCGTAGCCCAGCAAGGTGGCCACCACCATCTGGCTGTCATCGGTGGCCTCGCCCGGGGCAAAGCCGAACACGCTGCCCGGCTGGTAGGTGCGCAGCTCCGGGCCGTAGTGGGCGGCAATCGCCTCCGGGGTCTTGAACTCGGTGGCCGCGCCCAGCGCGTCGGCGGCGCACAGGGACAGCAGGGCACGCAGGGGCAGGGCAGGCTCTGTCACAGGGCCGATCTTCGCACAGGGCCTGGGGGGGGGCAGGGCGCGGCGCCGGGTGCGCCCATTGCCCCCACAGGGGGCGTGCACGGGCCCCCCGCTGTGCGGACTGGTGTACCCCCGGACGGGGGCACTACACTACGGGACATATGGTGCGAGGCGACCTGGCGGTCTTTCCGTTTCTGTCCGTGATGCAGATGTTCCTGACCAGCGGGCGGGCCGGGCGGCTCATCGTGGAGCACATTCGCGGCGGCCAGCTGTGGCTGGAACGCGGCGAGATCGTGCACGCCGAGGCCGGGCGGCTGCGCGGCGAGCACGCGCTGCAGTGCATGGCCAGTCTGGACGGCGGCATCTTTACTTTCGAGGTGGGCCAGGAACCCCCCAACCGCACCCTGGCCCTGCGCCGGGACATGGCGCTGCGCCGATTGCTGGACGACTCTGAAGGCTGGACCGCGCTGTCGCGCACCTTTCCCGACTGGAACCAGCGCCTGCGCTTCAGCGCCAAGTGGAACGATGCGCAGCCGGTCACGCGCGCCCAGTACCGCGTGCTCAGCCTCGTGGGCGACAGCCAGAACATCCGCATGTTGCTGGAACGCTCCCCGGACGCGCCGCGCGTGACCCTGGAAACCCTGCGCCCCTTCCTGATGGCCGGCCTGATCGAACTGGGCTGAGCCGGCTTCCGGTTCAACTTGAGCCCAGCAAGCAGAGAAGAACGGCGGATTTGGCAGTATGGCGGCGCAGACGGTACTTTCCCGGCGGCGCCGTCATGAAGCGCAGTGCGTCAGGCCGCGCCCACAGGCCCCGCCACCTTAGGCGCTCGTGAAGTCTCCGTGCACAAGGTCGGCCGGTTCAGGCATCATGGGCGGCAGCGGAGGACCCATGAGCGCCATCACCCGGAACGACACCCGCACCCCCGAAACGACCCGCGACGAGTTTGGCCGGGACAGCCAGGTGCGCCCAGCCAGCGCCGTGCAGGCGCACCCCAGCTGGCGCGAGCAGGAGCATTACGACCTGTGGGTTGAGTGGCAGCAGCGCGACTCGGCCGGGCGCTGGCACCCCCACCAGCCGGTGACGCACCGCACCTTCCGCACCCGTGAAGACACCCTGCTGCACGCCGAGCGCCTGATTAACCGGGGCGACTTTCCCATGCAGGGCGGCAGCTCGGCCGCGCCCGTGACCCTGCTGCGTAACCGCCGCGCCGCGCTGCTCTCGGCCTTCCGGGAGGCCGAGGGCGACGGCGTGACCCTGATCCGTGAGGCGCTGTTTCCGGTGGGCGAGTACGCCCTGAGCCTGCGCGTGACCTGTGAGCGCGTGGCCGACCCGGTGCGCGCCACCTTTGCCAGCGCCGCCAATCCCCTGCGCAGTCTGGCCGGGCAGCGTGTGAAGCTGACCGTCCTGATTGAACACCCGTACGACGTTCTGACCCGCGCCGAGGGCCTGCTGGAACTGGGCGAACGCACCGCGCGCATCGTGACCGAGGTGCAGACCTACGCGGCGGGAGCGGCGGTGCAGGGCGTGCCTTACCGCAACGCCACCGTGACCGTGCCACGCGGCTTTCTGAAAAAACCGCTGCTGTACCGCTACGAACTGGCCGCCGAGGAGAGCCGCTAAGCTGGTTGCCTCGCAAGGGAAACGGTTCTGACGTTTCGGAAACGTGTGGGCGACCTTCTTAGAACCTCGCCTCGCTCAGCGCATCCAGAGGCACGTCGCCGCGGTACAACACATGTGGCACGTCCATCCACAGGATCATGGGGGCGCCTGGTGACACCTGACTTAGCCGGGCCAGCGTGTCTGGGGGCGGGACCGAGACTGCGCGCAGAACGTTGGGCGTAAAGGGCAGCTCATCGCTAGGGTCGGGCGGCGGCTTGACGCCGTTCGGCCAGGGCCGCACCAGCCGTACGCACGCCCGCGCGGGGTCCAGCGCCGAAGCTGGCAGGGTCCAGAAGCGCATTGGCGGCACCGCGTGCCCGCTGTCACGCAGCGCGTTCAGCAGCGGCCCCGGCGAGACCGGGGAGAAGAACAGCACGTCGTTCCACAGGCAGTCCAGGCGCTCCACCCGCTCGGCCAGCAGGCCCTCGCGCCCCTGATATTTGGCGACCTCGCGGGCGTACACCTCCGGGTGAAGGTCGCGCAGGCGGTTCAGGGGCCACAGGCGGTCGCCGCGCACGTCCCTTACCGCGCGGTGGTACAGGGTCAGACCGGCCCAGTCGGGTGCGGTTCCGTCGTCATTCGGCATCCGCCCAGAGTGCCTGCAATGGGGGCCCGGCGCCTATGGGCCAGTTCGCCAATTGAAAATGCCCCTGCGCGGCGCGTACACTCCCGGAGCAGTGACCGGGAAGAGTACCCGGGTTCAGCCCCCACAGGAAGCCCGCCCCGAGACTGAGAGGGCAGGCGGAACGGCACCCGGCGAACGTCGCCCGCGAGCATGACGGCAGAGCCCCACCCCGCGTGGGAGGTAGAGCCGTCCGGGTGCGCCCGGCACAGCGCGCAGAGTGCCCCCGCCGTCAGTGGGGGAAGAGCGGTGGTACCACGGGACCCTTTCTCGTCTCGTCCGCATCCGGCATACGCCGGCGGACGGGACGTTTTTTCGTTTCTGGAGGGCAGTGGAATGAACACACCAACCGAAATGACCGGGTACGACCTGCCTCTGGCCGAGGCCATTGCCCTGGCTCAGGCGCGTGGCTGGCGGCAGCGGGTGCTGGCCTACATCACCCGCGCGCCTCACGAGCTGCTGGTCTTTGAGCACCCACCCCTGTACCCCGACGCCGGGATTCAGGTGCCCGCAGGCGGCGTGGACCCCGGCGAAACACCTGCCGAGGCGGCCGTCCGCGAAACCTATGAAGAAACCGGCCTGCGCCTGCATTCGCCGGTTCATCTGGCCTCCTACCACTGGACGCGCGGTGAGACCTCGCAGGTCTGGCATTACTTCTGGCTGGCCGCGCCGGTGGCCACCCCCAACGACTGGCCCCACTGGGTGACGGGCGGCGAGACCGACGCGGGCATGACCTTTCACTGCCGGTTCGTGTCTCAGCAGGCCCACGGCCTGATTCCCAGGTTTGGCTACGAAACCGCCCTGCCCGCGCTTCAGGCCCACCTCACCCGCGCTGCCCCAGCCACCCTCTGACCGTTTTTCGCGCCCATGCGCGCCCCCTCCCAGGAGCTCCCCATGACCGACCTCACCCAGACCCCCGACGCCCCCGAGAACGACGCCTCTACCCTGGCCAAGCAGTTTGACCCGCAAGCCGTGGAGCCCGGGTGGGCCGCCAAGTGGCGCACCGAGCCCTTCCGGGCCGACGCCACCAGCGGCCGTGAGCCGTTTACCATCGTGATTCCGCCGCCCAACGTGACGGGCAATTTGCACCTGGGCCACGCGCTGGACAACACCCTGATTGACACCCTGATCCGCTATAAGCGCATGCAGGGCTTTGAGGCGCTGTACCTGCCGGGCATGGACCACGCGGGCATTTCCACGCAGGTGGTGGTGGAGCGGCAGCTGCGTGACGGGGGCACCTCGCGCCACGACCTGGGCCGCGAAGGCTTCCTGGAACGGGTCTGGAACTGGAAGGCCGAGTCCGGCGGGATGATTCTGAACCAGCTTTCGCGCCTGGGGGTCAGCGCCGACTGGACCCGAGAGCGCTTCACCATGGACGAGGGCCTGAGCCGTGCGGTGCGTCACCAGTTCGTGAAGCTGTACCACGAGGGCTACGCCTACCGGGGCGAGCGCATCGTGAACTGGGACCCGGCGGCGCAGACCACGCTGTCTGAACTGGAGATTGACCGCGAGGTGCGCAGAGGGAAGATGTCCACCCTGTCGTACAAATTGCGCGACCCAGGGGCGGCGCCCAGCAACGGCGAGGCCGGTGAAATCCGCATCGCCACCGTGCGCCCGGAGACCATCTTTGCCGATCAGGCGATTGCCGTTCACCCCACGGACCCCCGCTTTGCCCATCTGATTGGTCAGGAAGCGCGCATTCCCCTCACGGACCGCTACGTGCCCATCATTGCCGACGAGGCCGTGGAAATGGAATTTGGCGTGGGCGCTCTGAAGATCACGCCCGCGCACGACCCCACCGACTTCGAGATTGGCGAGCGGCACGGCCTGGCGCGACCCAGCGTGATTGACCTTCAGGGCAACCTAACGGGCGAACTGGTGCCCGCCGAGTTCCGGGGCATGGAGCGCTTTGCCGCCCGCAAAGCCGTGGTGAAGGCCCTGACGGAGAGCGGCGACCTGCTGGAGGAAAAGGACCACGACACCGCCATCGGCCTGTCCGAGCGCACGAAGGTGCCCGTGGAGCCCATCGTGAGCGAGCAGTGGTTTGTGCGCATGAAGCCGTTTGCCGATCAGGTCCTGGCCGGGCTGGACGCGGGCGATATCAAGCTGACGCCCGAGCGCTACACGAAGGTCAACCGCGACTGGCTGGAGAACATCCGTGACTGGAACATCAGTCGCCAGCTGTGGTGGGGGCACCAGATTCCCGCGTGGTACGACGAGCAGGGCAACCTGTACGTGCCTGACCCCGAGACCCCCGATCTGGACTGCGATCAGGACCCCCGCTACGCGCACCTGAGCCTGCGCCGCGACCCCGACGTGTTCGACACGTGGTTTAGCAGCAACCTCTGGCCCTTTTCCACGCTGGGCTGGCCCGACACGGACAGCGAGGACTTCCGCAAGTTCTACCCCACGCAGGTGCTGGTGACCGGCTACGACATCCTGTTTTTCTGGGTGGCCCGCATGCAGATGGCGGCCTACGGCCTGACTGGTCAGGCGCCCTTCCATACCGTGATGCTGCACGGCCTGTACCTGGACGCCAAGGGCCAGAAGATGTCCAAGAGCAAGGGCAACGGCATTGACCCGCTGGAGCTGTTTGACAGCTACGGGGTGGACGCGTGCCGCTTTGCCTTCTCGTACCTGTCCACGGGTGGGCAGGACATCAAGCACGACCCCCGGCGCTTTGAGCAGGGCCGCAACTTTGCCAACAAGCTGTGGAATGCGGCGCGCTTTGCGCTGCTGCGCCTGGGCGAGGCGCTGCCCAACCTGCAAACGCTGGGCAGTGAGGAAGACGAGGCGCTGATTCAGTACGTGCAGAGCGCCCTGGACGATTCGGTGGGCGAAGCCATGCGCAGCCGTGACGCCATTGCGGCGGTGCGGGCGCGCGCAGACCTCTCGCTGGCCGACCGCTGGATTCTGTCGCGCCTGAACGCCGTGACCGCCGAGGCCAGCGCGCATCTGGACGACTTTGACATTGGCGCCGCCATTCGCACCCTGTACGCCTTTACCTGGGACGAGTTCTGCGACTGGTACATCGAGGCCGCCAAGCCGGCGCTGAGCGAGGGCAAACTGACCACGCTGGTCACCCTGAAGGCCACGCTGGAGCACATCCTGAAGCTGCTGCATCCCTTCATGCCGTTTATCACCAGTGAGTTGTATGCGGGCCTGGGCCACCGCCGTCAGCTGGCGCTGCACTCCTGGCCGCGCCCGGACGACGCCCTGCGTGATCTGGAGGCCGAGGGGGCCTTTGACGCCTTGCGCGCCGCTGTGGCCGCTGCCCGCAGCCTGAAAAGCGAGCTGGGCCTCTCACCGCAGGACCGCCTGAATGTGGTGGTGGAGGGCGACCTGGCCGCCACCGTGCAGGACAACGCCCGCGTGGTGGAAGGCATGGCCCGTGTGGCGCTGGTGCCCAGCCTGGACGGCCGCACCCTGTCACTGGTGGAACGTGGCGTGACGGTCCGGGCGCCTCTGGAAGGCACGGTGGATATTGCCGACTGGCTGGGCAAGCAGAAAAAGCGTCTGGCCGAGTTTGACAAGCAGATTGGGCAGGCGCAGGGCAAACTGGCGAACGAGGGCTTTGTGGCCCGCGCCCCCGCTGAGGTGATTGAGGAAGAAAAGCGCCGCGTGGCTGACTTTGGCGCGCAAAAAGAGCGGCTGGAGCAGGTGCTGGCGCAGTTCGCATAAGACCTGGGGTTCAGAGGCCGCATCCCGAGGGTTGGGGGCGGCCTTTTTCGTGTCTGGTCTTCGTGTCTGGGCCATGTGCTATCTCAGGAAAGTGCGGCGTTGTCTGTCCACCCTTCTTTTCCTGCTGGTCGGCACCGGGCAGGCCGTCACGCTGACCGTCTGGACCCATTATGTGAAAGGAGACCGGGACTGGTTGAACACCCAGGCCCACGACTTCACCGCGCGTACTGGACACCGAGTCCAGATTCGGACGGTGGCTTTCGGTGACCTCTGGCGCCGCTGGTCCTCGGCGGACCGTGCCGGCCCCGATGTGGTGGTGGGTGTGCCCGACGAGTGGTTGACAGGGGTGGCCCCTCTGGCCGCGCCGCTGCCCGCCCGCGCCCTGGGTGACGAGGCAGGTCAGCAGGCCTTCACGCTGGCTGGCCGCGTGCTGGGCCTGCCCCTGATGGCCGAGGCTGTGGCGCTGGTGTACAACCCGCGTCTGGTGCCCCGGCCCCCCACGACCTGGGCCGAACTGGAGGAAGTGGTGGCGGCCGAGGCGAAGGCCGCTCGGCTGGGACTGGCGCTGGATCTGACCGATCCCTACACGCAGGCGGGGGTCTTTCATGCCTACGGCGCGCCGATGTTTGGTCAGAAGGGCGGCGAAGCAGATCTCGCGGCGCTGGGGCTGGCCACGCCGGGCGCCGCGCAGGCGGCCACCTTCCTGCGGGAGCTGGGTGGGCGGCCGGGGATTCGGTCTGGCCTGAACGACGCCTCAGCGCTGGCGGCGTTTGGGCACGGGCGCCTGGCGCTGTGGGTGACCGGCCCCTGGAACGTGGAGCACCTGTTCCGCACCGGGCAGGATCTGCGCTCGGTCCCCCTGCCGCCGCCGCCGGGTGCGGCCCAGTCCTGGCAGCCCTACGTGGGGCGGCAGGGCGTGATGGTGGCGGCGCGTAGCCCTGACCAGCCCGCCGCGCTGGCGCTGGCCCAGGCCCTCACCACCCAGGGCGCGCAGATCATGCTCTACAAGGCGGGGGGACGCCTCCCGTCCCACCCGGCGGCGCGGGCTCAGCTGGCCAACGAGGACCGCACGCTGGGCGGCTTCGATCAGGCCATCCGGGCCGGTGTGCCGATTCCATCCAGCCCCGCCGTCTTCAGCGTCTGGGCCCCCTGGCGCGAGGCGCTGCGCCGCCTTCAGACCGAGCCTCGCCAGCCCGCGCGCGCCCTTCTGGATGAGGCGGTTCGCCAGATTCGCGCGGCCTTGAAGCTCTGAGCGGCCTGGTCAGGTGGGCGGCGCCGGGGCCACGGTTGCGCCTGCCCCTGGCCCCAGCTCAAAACGCTGTGTGAACACGGTGGCGAAGCTGAACCCCGCCACCTGCCAGAACCACACGCTGCTGACCAGAAAACCCACGCCCCCCGCCAGCAGGCCCAGAAACGAACAGGCCAGCGCACACAGCGCAATCCCCCAGGCGTGCCAGTACGCCCGGCCGCCCTCCTGGACCCGGCGCAGCGCCCGCCAGGGGTCAAAGATCTCGCGCGGGTCCAGGGTGCGGCAGTAATGGGTCATGTAGCCCGGCACGGCGGCGGTGGCCAGTACCCACAGCAGCGCGGCCACGGCGTGCAGGGCGGGGCTGTGCAGGTGCCATGCCAGCACCTCCAGGGCCACGGCAGGGGTGTGGTACTGCACCATGCCCAAAAAGGTCAGCCCGCCGTGGCGCAGCAGTGCGCGCCAGCCGACCCAGTCCCAGCCCTGCCGCCCCCAGGCGGGCCACGCCGGCCACGCGGGCTGGCCGCAGTGCATACGGTGAACCAGCACGATGCGGTGACCCATATTCAGCAGCCAGCCCAGTGGAAAGACCAGCAGCAGGGCCGCACCCAGCAGCACTTCCTGGCGGGCCTGGGCATGCTGCACAGGAAACCGGAAGGAAGTGCGCAGGCTCAGGGGCGTGGCCAGCGTGATGGGCGGCGGGGGCTGGGGGAACACCCAGCCAGTCTGCCCAGAAATCCCCCGGCGCGCGACCGCTGTTGCGGCGCCCCCGCCCGCTATGCTGCCCCCATGCCCGCCACCCTGATATTGCTGGTCGGCCTGCCCGGCGCCGGCAAGACCACACTGGCCCGGCAACTGGAAACCGGGCGCGCCGCGCTGCGCCTGACACCAGACGAATGGATGGCGCTGCTGTTCGGCGCAGGCGAATCGGACGAGAAGCGCTGGCTACTGGAGAGCGAGCTGCTGTGGGCGGTGGCGGCGCGGGCCCTGACGCTGGGCGTGAATGTGGTGCTGGACTACGGCTGCTGGGCCCGCCAGGAGCGCGACCTGTTCCGGGGGCGGGCGGCGGCACTGGGGGCCGCGTTCGAGCTGCATGTGCTGGACGCACCGCTGGAGGTGCTGTGGGCCCGTCTGAATGCCCGCAACGCCGCGCTGCCGCCCCACACCTTCCCCGTCACCCGCGACGAACTGAACACCTGGGCTGGGTGGTATCAGGCGCCAGACGCCGCCGAACTGGCCTCCACCACCCAGCCGCCCTTCACTGCCTTCCTTCACCGGCCCCCCGCATGAGCCCGGCCACCCTCTCCGCCCTGGCGGCGTGGCTTCAGACCCACCTGGACGAGCCGCAGCCCCTCAAACGCCCCGGCCCCGAAGAGGTGACGCACCTCGCGCTGGCGCTGGAACCGCGTGACCTGCCCGCACACCTGACGGCCGACGCGCTGTTTGTTCACCGCTCGCGCGGGGTGGGGGAGGGCTGGCCGGGGCTGGGGGTGCTGGGCGCCCACGACGGCTTTGACCTGCACCTGACCACCGGACCAAACCGCGTGCTGGCGGCGCGGCTGGGCTGGCAGGAGGTCCGCCCGCTGCACTGGGAGGGCCAGCCCGCCGGGCTGCTGGCCACAGTGCCGCAGCCCACCTGGGAGGCGCTGCGGGCCGCCCTGCACGCCGAACTGGGCGGCGAGGACGATTCTGTGGCCCCCACCCTCCCCATCACCGGTCCCCTGCGCGTGGCCCTGATGAACCGCCTGAATCCGGGCACGGCAGCGATGGCCGCTGAACAGGGCGCGCACGTCTACCTGACCGGGCAGCTGCGTCCCTCGGCCCTGGGGGCCGTGCGGGCGGCGGGCTTGGGCGTGGTGGCGCTGGGGCACCGCCGCACCGAATGGTGGGGGCTGGGGCAACTGGCCGATCAGCTGCGCGCGGCGTTTCCGGGCCTGCAGGCCACGCTGCACCCTGGCTCACAGGGCTCTGGCCCCCAGGGCCCGGCAGAACTGTAGCCGCCCCCCCAGTCTGGTCCGGAAGTGTACAGTGAGTCATGTTCGATCAGCGCAAGCGTGCCGCCCCCAAACCAGGGCAGGCGCCGCCCCCCGGGCCGTCGTCCCCCGAACAGCACCTGCCCCCGGCCCGGTCCCCGCAGGTGGCGGCCCAGGCCCGCCGGGTGCCCGCGCCGCCTCGTCCCGCCCCCGATCTGGCCGGGCATGCCCAGGCGTTTGCCGCCGCGCAGAAAGGAGTCACGCAGGCTCTCAAACCACCAGTGGTGCCCAGGAGCGTGCCGCTGGCCGCGCCCAGACCTGCCTCCGTCGCCGCCCTGCCCCAGCCGCAGCCTGCACCCCCGCCCCCGACCAGTGCCCCGCTGAATATCGCTGCGCCCCGGCCACTCCCTGCCCGGGCGGCCGGCCCCGCAACCGTGCAGTTTGCGCCGCCCCAGCTGGACAAGGCCCGGCTGCGGGCGGCCGGGGTGTCGCACACAGCGGCCCTGAAGAAGCTGGCCGCGCGCCGCAAGGCGGCCAGCGCCCTGGCGACCGCCTTCGTGAAGCGTGGCCGCGCGCAGGTCACCGGGGTGCAGCGCCGCGCGAACAGTGCCCAGGGGCAGGTACGCGCCCAGGCCACACGCGCCGCCGCCCGGGTGTCTGGCGCCGCTGCCGCGCAGCAGGCGGCCGTGCGCAGCGGCATGGCCGTTCAGAAAGCCCGGGCCCGCGCCCGCGCGGCCACTGCCACTGCCCAGCTGGGTGCCCGCAAGGCCGCCGCCCTGACTGCCCTGCCGGTGGCCACCCAGGCGGCCAGGGCGCTGCTGCAGGCCGAACACACCCAGGCGCTGCAGGGAGCGCGCACCGCCGCCGAAACCCAGAAGAGTGCCGTGCGCGCCGAGTACGAACGCTTGAAGCCGCAGTACGGCCAGGCCGGCGCCGAGGTGGGCGAACAGGCCCGCGCCCGCGCCGAGGACCAGGCCCGCGCTTTTGAAGCGAATGTGACCGGCCAGGACGACAGCCTGCTGGACGGGCCCCTCACCGACAACCGCTGGAAGGCCCGTGCGGGCGCGGCGCGGGAAGTGGGCGCTGCCTACGCCCCAGGGTTCCGCGAGCAGGCCGAGGAAGAAGCCGAGAAGCTCACCGCCCCGGGCGGCGGCCTGGACCGGGACCTGAAGAACATTGACCTGGCCCTGACCGACACCGAAAAGCTCCTGAAAGCGCACCTGGACGCGGGCGAGCGCCGCCTGAGCGCCCGCGAGCGGCAGGCCCGGCAACAGGCCCTGAGTGCCTATGCCAGCCTGAGCGCCGCCCTGCGCACGCAGCTGGCCGGCACCCTGAGCGGCCTGGACGCCACCCAGGGCGCGCAGATCGCTGCGATTGCCGCGCAGGCTCAGGCGCAGCGCGCGGCCCTGGGGCAGCAGGCCAGCGGGGCCAGTGCCGCCCTGGGGCGCAGCGTGACGGCGCTGGCCGGGGCGCTGGAGGACCAGCTGTGCGCCTTTGGCCAGCAGGTGGGCCACCTCCAGTCCCCCGATCCGGCCGAACTGAAGCGCACGCTGGCCCGGGCCCAGAGCGGTATCACGACCGGGGTGCGCCGCGCGCAGCTGAGCTTTACCCAGGGCACAGCCCGGGTCACGGCGGGGCTCAGTCAGGGGGCCGACCAGACAGCGCGCGCGCTGGCGGGCGCCGCTCAGGCGGGCCTGAAACAGGGCGCGGCGCAGGCGGGCGGCTTTGACCGCTCGGCGCAGGCGGTGGTCACGCAGGCGCTGTCGCTGTTTCAGGGGCTGACCAGGGCACACACGCAGGGTACCCAGCAGGACTCGAAGGGCACGGCTAGAACCCTGGGGTCGCTGGAACAGGGTCTGGAGAAGCTGTATGCCCGGGCCCTGAAGGGCCTGCCCGAGGAGCTGCGCGCCACCCTTCCGCCGCTGCGCGAGGGCCTGCGCGGCAACTTTCCCCAGGAAGACGCGGCCATCCGTGAGAACGCCGAAAAGGCGGCGGCGCAGGTGCAGCCGCGCTGGAAGGGCTGGGTCAAGATTGCCCTGATGGTCGCCGTGATTATCGTGGTGGCCGTGGTGGCGGGCCCCGCCGTGATTGGCGCGGTAGGGGCAATGGCCGGGGCCCTGGGGGCCGGGGCCGCCGCCGGGGCCATTGGCGCGGTGGTGGGCGGCGCCCTGGTGGGGGCCGCCAGCGGCGCCGTCATTCAGATGGGCAACAACGCCATTGACAACATTGGTCTGGAGGCCAGATTCCAGAAAAGCCTGTTTGACGGCGTGGGGAAAGCCGCCCTGATCGGCGCGGTGGGTGGGGCCCTGGGCGGCGCGGGCGGCCTGATTGCGGGCAAGCTGAGCACGGCCGGCCTGCTGGGCAGCGGCCTGACCCAGAAAGCGGGCGCCTTTGCCGTGGGCACCACCTTTGACCTGGGCGGCAACGTGCTGGGCGACCTGATGAGCGGCGCCTCGCTGGGAGACGCCCTGAAGAACCTCTCCAACCCCGAAACCCTGATGATGATGGCCATCGGCACGGGCGTGGGCGCGGCCACCACCCGTCTGCCGGGCCGGGCGGGGGGGCTGCAGACCCGGGCGAACGCGGCAGGCGAACAGTTCGGGGCGAATCTGGGCGACCGCGTGAACAACGTGACCGGCAACCGGCATGGCGTGGTGCCCACGGAAGTGAATCCTCAGGCACGCGGCGACCACGCCTCGGTCAAGGGGTACACCGAGGGCCGGACACGTGTAGAGATTGGGCAAGAGACGACGCCGGCCACCCGCGCCCAACATGAGTCTGTGGCCCGTGACCTGCGGGCCGAGAACAGTCTGGTCGGCCGCACCCGCACCAAACTCAAAGAGATGCTCGGGTTCGAGCCGACCAGTCCCAAACCCGGCACAGAACGCGCTCGACTGACGGCTGAGGCGGATAAGCACCTGACGGCGGCGGCTGATCTTCGCCAGCAGGCCAGACAATTCCCGGAAGGCTCCTTCAAACGCCAGCAACTGCTGAATCAGGCTGACCTGGCCGATGTCTATGCCAGGGACTATGCCCAGAAGGCCAAAGACAGTCCTGCCGCCACCCCTGACACGGTGGGTCAGGTGGACACGCGGCTCAAGCGCGGTCATGTGGCGGCCAAGGAACTGGGCTGGCCGGAAGCGCCAGATGGTTATCAGTGGGTGCTGCGTGAAGGAGACACCCGCCCTCTCCTGAATGCCAGCAAGAACAACGCCCCCATGCGCTACAACGAGACCACGCGCGCCTTTGAAGTGACGGGCGATTCCACCATCCCCGCCCGGAAGGGCGACCCCGCCAAACACGACTGGGAGAACGACCTGGTGGTGGGCCAGCGTGACAACCAGGACGTCCGGTTACAAGACGAGGTGCGTGAACGCCTGGACCGCCGCGCCCTGGCCCAACAGCAGAAGGACGAACTGGAACTCAAGGGGTTGGGTGCCACAGAGGCTGACCTGGCCCGCATGAAGGCGCTGGACCAGCAGATTCGCGACGAGAGCCGGCAGCTGGGCGAACTGGCAGGCACCAGTTACATCAAGAGCCAGTACCCCGAGTCTGACCCGATTTACCCGCCGCCCGGCGCGCCGTCCCGCTCTGGCGACTTTGATCAGGTGTGGCGGGTGAAGGATGCCAACGGTCAGCTGAAATACATCGTGATTGAGGCCAAGGGCGGCTCAAGTCCCCTGGGCCGCCGCCGCATTGAATCTGGCGAATTTGCCGAGCAGGGCAGCAAGGACTACTTCACCGATATCCTGAAAAACATGATTCAGAGCCGAAACACTGAACTCAAATCCGTCGGCCGGACACTCGACGGGGCCTACGAGCAGGGCATCGTGAACTATCTGGAGGTGCGGGCGCCCGTCGTGACCACACGAACGACCGATGGACGAACTGGCCAGGTGACCGTGAAAAATGACGTGACCCAGGTGGTGGTGCGTGAATTTCACTTGAATCCACTGGGAGGGTCGCCGTGAGTCACGTCCTGGCTGAAGAGTACGTTTTTGAAACCCTGGAAGAGGACATTGCCTGGTACCGTCAGTCGGTTCACGGGTCACTGGCGCGCGCACAGGAGCCAGGGCACGACCTGAACTGGTTGGCGACCAAGGCGTATCACCTGGCGACCCTTCTGGTCCTGGCGGGTCGCGCCTCCGACCCTGAATGCGGCGACATGATGTGGTTGGCCGGGAATGCTGAAGCCTATGCGCTTTACCTCGCACTGTTTCCCAAAGGTGCAAAAGAGCTGGAAGTTCTGATTCCCAGGCCTCCCGGCGACGTGATGAGCATTGGCCGCACCACCACCGGCCCCACGAGTTCCTCCTCGCCCGGGCATTGGTTAAAAGCCTTTTACCTCACGCTTCTTTGGGAAGAGCCGTTCCTCAAGGAAGAAGTTCTTATGCGGTCCTTTACCTCCACTTTTGCGGCGTCCTCAACCAGAGCACCCGCTTACCGGACCCTGCAAGTCCAGGCCGCGCAAGCCATGTACACCCGCTCGCCAGATGCCATAACAAAAATCCTGGCCGCTTTTGACGCCATGCAGGCGCCGGGTCTGGACCCGGAGGATCAGACCTTTTCAGTGGAGGTCGCCCAGTGCGAGGCCGGCATGATGGCCCGCCTTGTGTCAGGCGACGAGGCCGGGTTCAACGAAGAAGTTCGTCTGGCGCTGGAGCGGCACGTCAAGTATTACCGCCAGGACGAGGAGTTCCGAAATAGGCCCGTGGCCTGGGTCTGCCTGCCTGCTCTTGGGTTGTGTGCCCTGGCCCGGCGGCGCGGCCTGAACGTCTCGGTGCAGTCGCCCCTGTTGCCCCTGGAACTGATCTCGAGCTGAGGAACCACGCAAGACTTCCAGACGCTCTGACGCTGGCCGGTCTGCCCAGCCTGGGGTCTTGCAGCCTGCCCCGGGAGATTCAGGAGGACGGGGAGCCTCCGGCCGTCACCGCACATCTCCCTGGGCTCACCCACAAACATCTGAGCAGATATTCAGATAAAGTAGGGCCATGAGCCGCCCTGCCTCTGCCGCTCCCCCCACGGCGCTGGATTACTTCGTGGAGGGTATGGACTGCCCCAACTGCGTGCGCAAAATTGAGGGCGCGCTGGCCCGCCTGCCCGGCGCCGCCCAGGCCCAGACCAACCTCACACGCCAGTCGCTGACCTTAACGCTGGACGAAACCCAGACCCCGCGCGCCACGCTGGAAAAGACCCTGCGCGAGCTGGGGCACCCCCTGCGGCCCCGGGGAAGCGGCTTCCCGGTCTACGGCCCCGAGGCGGCGCCGTGGTGGGCTGCCGCCCAGGGCCGCCTGGTGCTGCTGAGCGGTAGCCTGCTGGCGCTGGCGTTTGTGGCGGGGCGCCTGGCCCCGGGCCTGGGTGCCTGGGGCTACGTGGCCGCCACCCTACTGGGCACCTGGCCCCTGGCCAGAAAGGCGGTGGCGGCGGCGCGCGCGGGCGAGCCTTTCAGCATCAACACGCTGGTCACGCTGGCTGCCGTGGGCGCCCTGGTGATTGGCGAGGCGGCCGAGGCGGCAGTGGTCGTGTTCTTCTTCGCTGTGGGGGAACTGCTCGAAGGCGTGGCAGTGGGCCGGGCCCGCAGCGGCATTCAGGCCCTGACCCGGCTGACCCCCAGAACGGCGCGCGTGCTGAACAGGGGCCAGGTGGTTGAGTGGCCAGTGGACACCCTGACCGTGGGCACCCTGATTCAGATTCAGCCCGGCGACCGCGTGCCCGCCGACGGCACCATCACTGCCGGTCACAGCCACCTGGACGATTCGCCCGTGACCGGCGAGAGTGTGCCGGTGGGCAAGGGCGCGGGCGAGCACGTGTTCGCCGGGTCCATCAACACCGACGGCGTACTGACCGTGCGGGTAGACCGCGAAGCGCACGACAACACCATTGCCCGCATCATCCACCTCGTGGAGCAGGCCGAGGCCAGCAAGGCGCCCATCAGCCGCTTTATTGACCGTTTTAGCCGGGTGTACACGCCCATCGTGGTGCTGGTGGCGGCCCTGACCGCGCTGGTGCCCATGCTGCTGGCGGGGCAGTACTTGCCGGAGGCGCTGTACCGGGGCGTGGCCCTGCTGCTGATTGGCTGCCCCTGCGCGCTGGTGCTCAGCGTGCCTGCCGCCATCACCAGTGGGCTGTCGGCGGGGGCCCGGCACGGCCTGCTGATCAAGGGCGGCGCGCCCCTGGAAACCATGGGCACAGCCCGGGTGGTGGCCTTTGACAAGACGGGCACCCTCACGCTGGGCCGGCCCCACGTGACGGATGTTGTGCCGCTGGCCGGGCTGCCGGAACCAGAGGTGCTGAGGCTGGCGGCCGCCGTGGAAGCGGGGTCCAGCCATCCGCTGGCCCGCGCCATCATAGGGCGCGCCGCCCCCCTGGGCGTGCCAGCTGCCACCGGGGCCCGCGCCCTGGCCGGCCGGGGCGTGACCGCCACGGTGGACGGGCGGCCCTATGCCGTGGGCTCGCCCCGCTTTGCCCAGGAGACAGTGGGGCTGCCGGGCAATGTGCCGGCCCAGGTGCAGGCGCTGGAAGCCCAGGGCAAGACGGTGGTGGTCCTGACCGGCGAGGACCGGCCCCTGGCCCTGATGGCCCTGCGCGACGAACCTCGCCCCGACGCGCGGGACACGGTGGCGCAGCTGCGGGCGCTGGGGGTGCAACCGGTGATGCTGACCGGCGACAACGCCCGCGCGGGTCAGGCCATGGCGCGCGACCTGGGGCTGGAGGTGCATGCCGGGCTATTGCCGGGGGACAAGTTGCGCCTGATTGAAGGGCTCAGGCGCACGGGCAGGGTGGTGATGGTGGGCGACGGCATCAACGACGCCCCCGCCCTGGCCGCCAGCGATGTGGGCGTGGCGATGGGCGGCGGCACCGACGTGGCCCTGGACACTGCCGACGCCGCGCTGCTGCACCACCGCGTGGCGGGCGTGGCCGATCTGGTGCGGCTGTCCAGGGCCACCATGCGCAACATCCGGCAGAATGTGGCCTTTGCCCTTGGGCTGAAACTGGTGTTTCTGGTGACCACCCTGCTGGGCATCACGGGGCTGTGGCCCGCCATTCTCAGCGACACCGGGGCCACCGCGCTGGTGACCGCCAACGCCCTGCGCCTGCTGCGCTTCAGGCCCACACAGGCCAGGGCCGCATGAGCGCGCGCGTTCCCGACCCCTGCGCCGCCTGCACCCACCCGGACGCCGCCGCCCAGGCGCGGCAGGCCCTCCCGGACGACACCTGTGTCGCTGACGCCACCGCCCTGCTCAAGGCGGTGGCTGATCCCACCCGGCTGCGCCTCCTGTCGGCCCTGGCCGCCGCAGAGTTGTGCGTGCATGACCTGGCCCTGGTGGTGGGCGCCAGCGAGTCGGCCACCAGCCACCAGCTGCGCCTGCTGCGCGCCCACCGCCTCGTGGCCCCACGCAAGGTGGGCCGAACGGTGTATTACCGCCTGGCCGACCAGCACGTGACCCTGCTCATCCGCAACGCACTGGAGCACGCCCAGGAGCGCTGAACCCAGGGAGGTTGGGGAAGGTTGGAGTTGGGGCGTGGCCATGCCCGCCTACGGACTCCGATGGAATCGTTGGCAGAAACGATTCCATTCGAGCGGACTCGGAGAGCGGCTTCGCAGAGCGAGGGGGAGAAACACGTTCCTCCGGGCGTGGCGCGAGCACTCCGGTTCTGTTCCAGAGTGTGGGCGTTACAGACGGCAGTCCGTCTCATACGGATTCCGAAAAATTCCGTCATGTGTTACGGAATTTTTTCGACCGGAGGGACTCGAAGAGCTGCGGAGCAGAGAAGGAACAAATGCGGTTTCCGGGAATTGGGCTGGAACAGCGCCGAAGGCGGGGAACATCCGGCTCTTTCCCGGAGGTGACGGAAATGGACGGCAGTCCGTCTCAGCCCACCCGGCTCCAGGCGGCGGCCTGCACCAGCGCGGCGGCGGCGGCGTCCACCTCGGCGAGGGTGGTGGCCGCCCCAAAGCTGAAGCGCACCGAGGCGCGGGCGTCGGCTTCACTCAGGCCAGTGGCCGTGAGCACGTGGCTGGGCTGCATGGTCCCCGCGCTGCAGGCGCTGCCCGCGCTGGCACACACGCCCTGCATGTCCAGGTTCATCAGCAGGGCCTCGCCGTCGGCGCCGGGGATGGTCACGCTGGCCACCTTGGGGCTGCCGTCCGGGGGGTGGTTCACGCGCAGCCCCGGAATGGCGGCAATGGCCCCCAGAAAGCGGGTGCGCAGGGCCAGCAGGTGGGCGTGGGTGGCCTCGCGCCTCGCCTCGGCGTGGGTGAGGGCCACGCCCGCCGCATACACCCCGGCCGTGTCCTGGGTGCCGGGGCGCAGGCCGCCTTCCTGCCCACCGCCCAGGGTCACGGGCGCCAGCGCCGCGCCCCGGCGCAGGTACAGGAACCCCACACCCCGGGGCCCGCCCCATTTGTGCGCGCTGAAGGTGGCGAAAGTCACGCCCCAGCCGCCCAGGTCCAGCGGCAGCACCCCGGGGGCCTGCACCGCGTCGGTGTGGTAGGGCACACCCCGCGCCGCTGCCGCCGCCGACAGGGCCGCCGTGTCCTGCACGGTGCCCAGTTCGTTGTTGGCGTGGTGGATAGACACCAGCGCGGTGTCGCCGCGCAGCGAGGCCCCCAGTTCGGCCGGGTCGTAGCGCCCGAAGCGGTCCGGGGTCAGGAAGGTCACGGCCCAGCCCTGCGCCGCCAGAGCCCGCGCCGGGGCCAGCACAGCCGAGTGCTCGGTGGGGGTGGTGATCAGGTGGCCGGGGCGCCCGTGGGCGTCCTGCCACGCGCGCGCGGTGCCCAGCAGCACCTGGTTGTCGCCCTCGGTGCCGCCGCTGTTGGCGGTCAGGGTGCGGGGGTCCACGCCCAGCGCGGCCGCCACCCGCGCCCGGCCCTCTTCCAGCCGCTCGCGCGCCGCCTGCCCGGCCGCATGCACGCTGGCGGGGTTGCCGGGCAGCGCCGCCGCCCCGGCGTAGGCCGCCAGCGCTTCCGGGGTCATGGGGTGGGTGGCGGCGTAATCGAGATAAATCATGACGCCGTGCTCATTGGCCCTGTGCTCACGGCGCGCCCGGCGTGACGGTAATGAAATCCTGGCCGTCGCGCTGCACCACGAACACCGCGTCGCCCGTGACGGTCACGGCCGCGCTGGCTGGCTGCCCGGCCAGACTGGCCGCGTCGTACTGGAAGTCCAGCGGGCGCTCGCCAGTGTCGTCGCGCACCACCAGCGTGTAGGTGCCCTCGGGCAGGTCGGCGGGGAAGGTGTAGGCAAAATTCACGGTACGCGGGGCGGCCACCGGCTCGGCGGGAATCTCCTCGGGGGTGGGCGGCGGAACCGCCGCGCCTTCGGGGGTGCCGGGCTCCTCGCCGGGGGCGGGTTCGGGTTCGGCAGGTACCACAGGCGCCTCGGGCAGCGGGGCGGGCGGCAGGGGCAGGGCGTCAGCCGGGCGGCTGGGGGCGCTGTAGCGCGGCGCAGCCACTGTCAGCTTGACTGGACTGCCCACCTTCACCCGCGCAAACGGTGCGGGCGACTGTTCCAGCACGGTGCCCTCGCGGGCGTCGCTGGGCTGCGGGGTCACGGTGGTGACCACCAGTCCGGCGGCGCGGGCGTACTCGCGCGCCTGCTCGAAGGTCATGCCGCTGACGTTGGGCAGAAAGGTGTCCTTGCCCCGGATGCCGGTGCTGACCATCAGCTGCACCGACTGGCCCTGCTGCGCACTGGAGCCCGCTTCGGGCAACTGCGCCACGATGCGGCCTTCCGGGGTGCTCGTCAGGGTGCCGTCCACCTTGACCACCTTGCCCACTGTCATGGCGCGGTCTTTCAGGGCGTCGCGCGCCTGGGCCAGATTCATCTCTTCCAGGCGCGGCACTTCAATGGCGGGGGGATTGTTCACGGTCAGCGTGACCAGGCGCCCCACCGGCAGGTTGGTGCCGGCTGGCGGCTCCTGCCGGATGATGGACCCGATGGCCCGCCCGCCGGCCTGCCCCTCGGTAAAGTTCACGCGGAAGCCCGCGCCCACCAGCACCCGGGCCGCCGCCCGCGCCTCCTGTCCGCCCACCCCCAGCACCTCGCGCACAGGGGGGTTGAGGTAGATCTGGGTGGCCTGGGCCCCCAGATATACGGCGCCGCCCAGCAGCAGCAGCCCCGGTACGAAGGTCAGCCAGCCTCCGGGCTCGCGCGGGCGCTTGACGCGCACGCCCTTGAGAGGGGCCAGGGTGCGGGCGTTGCGCGCGGCGATGTCCTCGGGGGTGCGGGGGGCGGGCAGCGGGGTCAGGTAGGCCACGCGCGCCTCGGTGCCCTCCACGACCACGGCCGCGTCGTCCAGGGCGTACCCCTGCGCGGCCAGGGCAGTGGCCAGCGCCTGCACGCCCTCGGCCAGTTCGGGCGCCCGGCCCTTCTGGGACAGCGCCGTGTCCAGGGGCTGCCCGGCCACCGGCTGCCACACCGCGTAATAGGCCCCGGGCCGCGCCACCACGTCGGTCAGCCCGGCCGGGGCCAGGGCGCGCAGGGCAGCGCGGTACGTATGAAACGCCTGGCGGTCGGCGGGCGAGGCCACCGTGAACCACGCCACCTGCCGCGTGACCCCCTCGGCGGCGCGCACCTCAGACAGCGTGACCGGCCCCTGCACGGACAGTTCGCGCAGCACCTCGTATTTGCCATCAATGACCTTGCCGTCCTGAGCCGTCATGCGCTGCCCAGCATAGCGCGGGCGCCGCAACAGGCGGGGGCGCGGGGGTCTGGGTCTGGCGAGGAAAACCGCTGGCGCCCTACAGCCCGGCCAGCCGCGCGGCCCAGTAGGCGGCAAAGCCGGCCAGCAGGCCCGGGGCCAGGGCCACCCCACGTGCATACAGCAGCCCCGCTGTGCCCACCCCCACCAGCCGCCGCGCCCACTCGGGGCTGCCCAGCACCTCGGGCACGATCAGGGCAGCAAATACGCTGACCGGCACAAAGCGCAGGAAGGCCTGCCAGAAGGGCGGCAACTGCACCCGGCCCAGCATGAGGCCCAGCAGGCGCGGCGGGTAGGTGACCGCCCACATCAGCCCAATCACGGCCCAGGCGCTCATGCGGCGCCCCCGACCGCACGGCGGGTGGTCAGCCACGCGCCCAGCAGCGCGCCGCCCACACCCACGGCCAGAATCAGCACGCCCCCCGGCACCCGCCCCGCCAGTGCCCAGGCCCCCAGCCCGGCGGCCAGCGCCACCACGCCCGAGCGCCGATCGCCCAGCAGCGGGACCAGCAGGCCCAGAAAGGCCAGCGGGAAAATCACCCCCACCCCCAGCGCTGCCGGCGAGGGCAGCACCTGACCTGCCAGCGCGCCCAGCAGGGTCGAGGCGTTCCAGACCACGTACAGGCTCAGCTCGGCGCCCAGCAGGAAGGCAAAGCCCAGGGCCGCGCCGCCCTGCCCGGCCACCGTGACCATGCCAAACGCTTCATCGGTCAGAAACTGGGCGGCCAGGGCGCGCTGGGCGCCGCGCAGGGGCAGGGCGCGCGACAGGCTCAGGCCATAGAGCAGGTGACGCATATTCAGCAGAAAGGTGGTGCCCACCAGCGCCAGGGCTGGCGCCAGCGGCAGCTGCCCGCCCACGAATTGCCCGGCCGCGGCAAACTGGCTGGCCCCGGCAAACACGGTCAGGCTCATGAGGCAGGTTTCCCACAGGCTCAGGCCCGCGCCGCGCGCGGTGACGGCGTAGGCCACCGCAAAGGGCACCATCCCCGGCCACAGGGGAATCAGGAGGCGAAAACCCTGCCAGAACGCGTTCATGGCGTCAAGCCTAGCGGGTGGCAGAAGCGGGTGCGCTCAGTGCCAGTTCACCAGCACACTCACTGGCCGCTCATACGGGTTTCGTCTCTTCCGCCGACAAATCGGAACAGAGCCGATTTGCTGACTCCACGCCCGGAACCCGTGTTTCTCCTGCTCGCTCCGCTCGGATTGAAGCGCTGACAAAAGCGATTCAATCGGAGTTCGTATCAGAGGTCAGCAGGCGAGGGTACAGCGCGGGCAACTGGGCCGGGTGCACCGTGACAGGGAACAGCCCCGCCAGCAGTGACTCTGGGTGGTGCCACAGCCAGCGGGCGTAGGCCGCGTAATCTTCGCCGTCGCTGGACGTCACAAGCTGAAGTTCCCGGGTATGAAAGGCCGGCGGCAAGGTGAGTGCGCCCCAGTTGCCATCGGCCAGCACGGCGCAGCGGCCCCTGGGGCGCAGGTGGCCCATCAGCTCGGCAAAGCCGGCGGGCGAAGCGCTACAGTCCACGCCCACATCGAAGGCGTCATGGGGCAGGGTCCCGGGGGCGCACGCCTGCGCGGCTCCAAAGGTCAGGGCCAGCCGGCGCCGCTCAGCCTGCGGCTCCAGCACGGTGACGCCTTCGAACCCCCGGCGCGTGAGGTTGAACACCGTCAGCAGTCCCAGCAGCCCTGCGCCGGCCACCAACACCTGCTCCCCGGGGTGCGGGGCCACCTTGCGCAGCCCCTTGTGGGTTTCCTCGCCCAGCACAGCGCACAGCGCCACCGGGTCTGGCACATGGGCCGGTATGGGGATCACTCGTCCTTCAGGGTGAAGGCCCCAGGCGGCGTGGCCCAGGGTGGTGATCACCCGGGTGCCCGGCTGCAGCGCAGTATTGGCACCCGCCTCATCCACCACCCCCAGGGTCTGGTCTCCCAGAGCAGCGGGGAAAGGACCGCGCTGGGCCACCGCCAGTTCGGAACTGACACTCAGCGCGCTCAGATGTGTGCGAACCCGGACCTCGCCGGGCCCGGGGGCCACAGCCGCAAGGTCCTCCCAGGCAAACGTCATGGGCGCGGTGACGGTCAGACGCATGCACCTCACTGTGCCATCTTCTGGCCTCCCCCTTGACCCTCACGCGGCGTCAGGGCCTACGCTGCCCGGCAAGGAGGTGAAGGCCGCTCTGGACCCCACACACGAACCCCGCTGGACTGTGGGCGAGGTCTCGCAGCTGACCCGGCTCAGCGTGCGCACCCTGCACCACTACGACGAGATTGGACTGCTGCGGCCCAGTGAGCGCAGCGAAGGCAACTACCGCCTGTACACCCCCGGCGATCTGGTCCGGCTGCGCGCCGCGCTGACCTACCGCCAGCTGGGCTTTGGGCTGGCCGAGGTTGCGCGCCTGCTGGACGCCCCGCCCCCAGAGCAGCGCCGGGCGCTGGAAACGCAACTGCTGTTGCTGCGGGAAAGCCAGCGCAAGACCCAGGCCACCATTGACGCGGTGCAGGCCATGCTGAGCACCCAGGGAGAACCCATGAACAACGAAGACGTGAGGGCCGTGTTTGACGGCTTTGACCCCGAACAGTACGAGGCCGAGGTGCAGGAGCGCTGGGGCGAGACGGATGCCTATCGCCAGAGCAAGGCCCGCACCAGCCGCTATACCAGGGCCGACTGGGAAGCGGTCAAGGCGGAGATGCAGGGCATTGGCGAGGCGTACATTGCCCTGATGGACGCGGGTGTGGCGCCCCAGAGCCCGCAGGCGCAGGCCGTGGCCGCCCGGCATCGCGCGCACATTCACGCCCGCTATTACGACGCCCCGCCCGCCATGATGCGGGGCCTGGCCCAGATGTGGGTGGGGGACGAGCGCTTCACCCGCAGCATTGATGAGGCCCGCCCCGGTCTGGCGGCCTACCAGAGCGCGGCCGTGACCGCCTGGGCCGACGCGCAGGGCGAACAGGGTTAGGCGCCGCTGGACCCGGCCGAGCCTTACAGCCGGGTCCAGCGGTGCTGACCGTTCCTGTTCAGGCGGCCCCAGCGCCGCTTGGCCGCGACGCACCGGCCAGGGCCGCGCGCAGTTCGGCCTGCCACTGTTCGCGCAGGGGAGCGGGGCCCAGCACCTGCACCCCTGCTCCCCAGCTCAGCAGCCAGGGCAGGACGCTGCAGCTGCCCGCCGGGGCGTTCAGGGTGACTTCCACGCTGCCGTCCGGGTGAATCAGGGGCTCGCTCAGGTGGGCAAAGCGGCCCTCCAGCACCTGCAGGCGCGCCCGGCCCACGAAACGTAGCTGCGCGCAGATGCCGGTCCCCTGGGGTGCGGGCGGGGGCGCCACGGGCGCAGCAGAGGGCCCCTGCTCCAGCACCCTGACCCCCAGCATGCGGCCCAGCCGGAAGGTGCGCTGCGCCCGGCGCCCTGTGGTTTCGCGGCCCGTCAGCAGCGGTTCAAGCGTGACCGGGTGGGCGTGCACCAGCAGCGGCTGCACCGTGACCCGTCGCCGCGACTGGGCCCGCCCGGGGCGCAGATAGTCAAAGCTCAGGGTCCGGCCCTCCAGCCACGCCTGCGTGACCAGCGGCAGCACTCCGCCCAGGTGCAGGGGCTGCTGTGCGGGTGTGGCCAGCGGCGGCAGAGCGGCCTGCACATGGGCAGGCAGCCCCGCACCCAGGCGCGCAGCGAGTTCCCGCAGCGGCGCCCCCGGTTCCGCGCCCCGCTCGGCCAGAACGGCGAGGCCCCGGCGCAGGGTCAGGCACTCGGCCGGGGTCCACGCGCCGGGCAACAGGTACAGCGGCGGCGTGGTGGCCTGCATCTGCAGGGCCGGCTCCAGGCGCTGCACCAGCGTCAGCTGGGCCTGCGTGGCTTCGGGTGATTGCCCGGTGGCCGCTGCCAGGGCGTCAAGCGACATGGGCCCGGCGCGCAGCAGCTGGCACAGCCGGAACAGTTGTTCGGTCAGAACAAGGGCATCCTGCGGGGGCAGAGGCACAGACATGGCCTCACTGTGCCCAGCGGGCGTCCTCAAAACGTCCATGTTATTGAGAACCATTTCTCCTGTCAGATCAGTTGAGGACAGCGCGCTCAGATCGCCAGTCGACCACCCAGGGGTCGTAGCGGCCCTCGCAGAACAGGTCCTCGCGGCCCGGGCCCGGGTACTCGGGTTCCAGCCATGTGGGCTCCTCGCTCAGCGCCAGCACGCCCCCCCGCACCACCACCGAGTCTGGCCAGCCCAGCACCTCGCGCAGTTCCGCCACGGCGGCGCTCAGGGCCTTGCGCCGGGCGTCTGGGGTGCGGCCCGGCAGGTCCAGGGCGTCCAGAGCCCGCTCACGCGAGACCCGGCCTCCGTGGGTGACCAGCAGGGCCAGCAGTCCGGCGGCGGGCCGGGTGGAGCGCAGCTGCAGTTCTATGTCGTACATCCAGAGGCGCACGGGGCCCGCCAGACTGCAGCGCACGGTCCAGGGCGGCGTTTCAATCGTGACCCCCCGCAGGGCGTACACCTCGGGAAAGAGGCGACCCAGGGTACGCATGTGGCGGAGCAGGCTGGGGTCAAAGGGGTTCATCGCCTGTTGGGCGGCTTCCATCTTGCCTGCGCGGCGGTCGAGTTCGGCCCGGACCAGATGCCACCGCAGGCGGTCGTTATCGTTGCGGATGGGGGCCTGCGCCAACGCTTCTTCTGCTCCCGTGACATCGTTATTCAAGAGCCGCGCGGCCGCCAGAATTGAGAGACATGGTTGCGGTTCGGTGGCCATTTCGGCCACTTCAGTCGCCATCAACGTGGCTTCCTCCAACGCCTCAACGCGCCGGCCCATAGCGGCAAGGGCCAGAACACTTGAAACGCGAATTTCGTAGTGCTGACTGGTGCTGCTGGTCTGCCCAAACCCTTTCTTGTACTGGTGAAGTGCTCTTGGATAAGCGCCCAGAGCGCTAAAGACAGCGCCCAGGCCCACGTAGACCATTCCGTCTGAACGCTTGTAATTCTGCTTCGACGCTGCATCCAGTGCCCGGTCAAATGCGCGTGACGCCTCTCTGAATTGCCCCGCTTTTAAGTCAATATGCGCAACATGTATCCAGACTTCACAGGTAAAGTAAGGGTCTATCCTTAAATCGTTTAGGGATTTTATGTATTCTGATCTGGAGCGTGATGGAAAATCCCTGAGGGCGTAAGCATATCGACATCTCGCCATTCCTTTATCTCTTCCCGTCGAGTGGTCAATGGCTTGCTGAAAGGATTGCTCCCAGCTCTCGTCGTTTCTCTCCCTGGCGGCAAGAGCAATGATTTGCAAAGCGAGCCCGCGTAGGACATCGTCGGATTCCACGAGACTCGCGTTGGCGAGACTGGAGGCTTTCTGAAGCTCTAACTTGTACCACGCTATAGCCGCAGCAAAAAAATTCGTGTGCTCCTGCAAACCATAGGAGAAGGCCTCGTGAATAAGGGGCACATCTGCCGAGCGCACTCCAACCCACGCAAGCGCCAGATGCCACTCCCTGTGAAGCCGCCAATGCTGAGGAACTTCAGCCAAAAAGTCTCTCAGCAGAAAAGCTTCTCCCCTCGATGAGATGTGGCGCGCCGCCTGGGTCACTTGATATGCCAGTGCTTCTCTTTGATCGTTGGCAAGTAAACTGCGAAGAGCTGGAAGAGCGAGAGGGGCCACATCGTCACGATAAGGCATCGTTCTCAGGGCTTCTCCGTCGCCTGACATTGCTACGAAAATCCAGGATCGCCATGATCATTCTCAGCCACCCAATCTGGGCAGATAAAGTGACCAAAAAACCTAATATACGTAAATAACATAATCACCTCTGCGGCTGAAGAGGCTGCCTGTGCGTTGGGCAGAGCAAAGGAGGTCGTCGCGTCAGCACATGGAACGCCCACGCCGATCAGGACAGACCGGGCGCCAAAGAGTGCTGCAACGCTGTTTCTGAATTGGGCCGTTCAAAACTGCAGAGGGGAAAGAGGCTGCCTCTGGAATGCGGCACAAACCCGCCGATCCGCAGATCGGGGATATGTAGATTATAGAACAATGTCATTTATTACGCAAATGACAGAATAAGCTTAGTTGCGGGGTGGCCATCTGTACAGGGGCCTACGCCGGAAGGAGCAGGCGGCGGCGGCGCGCCATGCGCCGAGTGGCTCAGCCGGAGGTCCGCGGGATGCCAGCGCGTTCACCCCCGGCCAGCGCCAGCGCGGTACGGTTCAGGTATGCAATGGCCCGCTTCCGCTGACTTTGTGCAGGGTCCCGCTGTGCCGCCGCCCAGCGGGTGGGCCCAGCCGGGTCTGGTCATGACCTTCAACCTGGAATGCCCGGGCTGCGTTTCCCGTGGCATTCCGTTCCTGAAGCGCCTACACGCTGAATTTGGGGACCACGTGCAGCTGCTGGCCCTGCACACCAGTTTTGGCCACCGCCTGCTGCCGCGCGAGCAGGTCGAGCCCACCCTGCTCAAGTTCACACGGGACTTTGCCAAATTGCCCTTTCCCGTGGCGCTGGACCTGAGCGGCGACATTGCCCGGTCGTGGCAGACAGAAGGCACGCCGCACTGGCTGGCCTTCGCGCCGGGCGGCGAACTGCTGCGCAGTGTGTACGGTAGCCAGCAGGGCGCCCAGACCAGACTCCAGTACCTGCTGGAAGAATGGTCTGGGCGCCAGGGGGCTTAGCGGGCGGTGCTGGTCGCCTGTCTGGGCAGAAAGATGGCCGAGGGCAGGTTGTTCAGCGGCGTGTTGCTGAGGCGCACCAGTAAGGCATTGATCTGACCACCACTGGCGTAGGGGCCCAGTTGATCCGGATCTGTTACAAAGCGCAGATTTGCAGCTTCGCTCTTCAGACTGACGCTGCCCCCAGCCTTGACCTCAGCGGTGTCCGCCATGAAGGTATTTCCGGCCCGCTTGGTCACGAGCATCACCACTTCGCCTTCGGGAAGTTCCGTCAGGACGGTGTGGGCAGGGCCCTTCAGGGTTTCTCCCGGTGCCGCCGCGAACCACCCACCTGAAACTGTCCTGAGTGGTGTCGCCTGGTCCCGAGGAAGCAACCGGCTGATCAGATGAAGCGCCAGCGGGTTGTAAAACGCACGGCCCACGTTGGTACCGGGCTGTCCCAGTTGCAGCTTGAGGTTACCAATCTGAACCTGCGGCGCTTTGAAGCCTCTCAGCGTGACCGACAGGGGTGTGCTGAGGGTTCCGACGACCGTGGCCGCGTCGTAATAGGGCCTGCCGTCCTTGGCGAACGTGGCATTGAGATCGCCGCCGCCCGTGGTGAGGCCCGGCAGGTCGATAGACAGGCGCGCGCCCCGCAGGGTCGCTTTGCCGCCCTGAGCGTTGATGGCTTGCTGCAGATCGTTACCGCTCAGAAACACGCCTTTATAGGCGTTGGCGTCATTAAAGGTGTAGCACGTCACCCCACCCTGTTGGCTGACGATGGTGAGGCCCGTCGCTGTGGGGACCGTTCCCCGAATACAGGAGGGTTTTACCGGCTGCTGGGTGAGCACGGGCAGTGTGAATGTCACATCGCGTCCGCCTGCCAGCGCATACAGCGCGGCGCTCAGGCCCAGGGCGGCGGCAGCAGCGGCAAGAAATAGTTTGGGCATGGAATACACCTTGGCCATGCCCAGGGTCACGCGGCTGGGGGGGCCCAGTTCGCGCAGCGCCTGGGTCAGGGCGTCTTGGGGAGAAAGGCCAGAAAGGAGAAGGTGGTCGGTGCGGGTGAGCACATGCTCTGCGAGTTCGTCCCACAGTTCCTGGCGCCGCCCTTCCGGCAGGCCCCAGCTGGCGCGGCGCAGAAAGGCGTTCAGAGCGGGGGCATGGTCGTGCAGGGCCACCGTCATGCGCCGCTCCGGCCCAGGCGGGCCACGGCGCCAGTAAAGGCGCTGAATTCCTGGCGCTTGGCCTCCAGCACCTGCCGCCCCCGGTCCGTGATGGCGTAGTACTTGCGCGGCTTGCCGTTGCGCCCCACCTCGCCGGGCTGCGCGGCCAGCAGGCCCTCGGCTTCCAGGCGGTGCAGGGCCGGGTAGAGGCTGCCTTCCTTGAATTCAAAGTACCCCTGGGTGCGCTCCCGGGCCGTCTGGATAATGGCAAAGCCGTACAGGGGCCGGGGTTCGAGTAGGGTCAGCAGAATCAGGTCCAGGTTGCCGCGCAGCAGATCGGGGTTCATGGGGGCTCCGGGAAAAGGGGAGGATGGGGAAGAGGTGGACGTTGACCGCGTGGCGTCCCGCACAGCTGCCGTCCCAACAAAGCCTTGTCTGCCTACATAGCCGGCCTGGGTATAAAGATTGTTAAGCCCAGTCTGCCTATGGAGTGATGCGGATTCCGTCCATTTCCGGAAATCCGCATTTATTCCTGCGCCCTCCGGTTGAAAAAATTCCGTAATGTGTTACGGAATTTTTCGGAAGCCGTAGGAGTGGCTGATGCCAGCTGGGTGATGGCGTGGCAGGCTGGGCCCATGCTGCCTGCGTTGTCCTTCGCCCCAGAGACGTGCTGGCCTGCCTCGGCGCAGATGGCGTTCGAGGCTGCCTGGGCCACCCACGATCTGCGCCTGCTGCCTGCCGGGCTTCCGCGCTGGCTGCTCCTGCACTGGCTGGGCGAACAGGGCTGGCTGGTGCATGGCTCGGCGCAGCCGCACCTCACCCTCTTCGAGCCCCGCTCTCCCCACGACCTCAGCGCCGATGAGTTCAGCAAGCGTACCGGGGTTTTTGCCACCTCGGATAGCCTGTGGGCCATGATGTATGCCCTGCGCGACCGGGTGCGCACGGCGCGCATGCTGAACACGGCGGTGCAGGTGCAGCGGGGCGGTCACTGGTCACGGACCCAGTATTTTCTGTCGCTGGCGCCGCGCCGGCCCCTGCAGATCAGCGGGCCCGAGCTGTTGGCCCCGGGTTGGGTTTACGTGCTGCCCCGCACCAGCTTTGAGCCCATGCCGCCCTACGACTGGCCGGGTCTGGGGCATGTGCGCGAACCGCACTGGGTGAGCCCGCACGCCACGGCGCCCCTGCTGCGGGTGCTAAGTAGCTCGCTGTTGATCTTTAGATCAACCGAGCGGAGCGAGTATCGAAAAAAGTACGTTGCACCTCACGTTACGACTTTGCAGGAGAGCACCGCAAAGTCTCCACTCCCGGTGCAACGTACTTAGTGGCGCCGGCAGATTTTCCCCTACCGGTTTATACACACGACGCCGCCACGGTGGATGCCCGCGCCCAGGCCGATCCCTGGGGCTTTCCGTGGGGCGTGGGGGAGGGGCACTGAGGCGGGAATACCTTCTGGAACCGCAGGCCAGAGCAGCGGGCGCAGACCGGGTGCCGCTTCTGCTTAGGGACTCGTTTCGTCCACGGTGGGCTCGCTGGCCTCGCCGGATTCGGCGGGGGTGACCACATCCGGGGGGGTGGCCTCGAAGGTACCGGCCTGCTCAGCCTGGGCCTCGGCGTCGCCCCGGTCCACGTAATCGTAGGTCTGGCCGTTCAGCCCCGTCACCACCAGGGTGTAGTCGCTCAGCCGCCCGGGGTCCAGGGTAATCACGCTGGTCTTGACCGTGCCGGCCAGGTCGGCGCGCAGGGCGTAGTCGCCCAGCGCCGGCGACTGGCAGCTCTGGCCGCTGAGGGCGGCGGGCAGTTCCTGGCGCGCACTGACGGCGCGGGCGCGTTCCAGGGCCTCGATACACTGGGTGCGGTAGTACAGCGCATTGTCATGCTTGAGCTGCGCGGCGCGTCGTTCGTTGTGGGCGGTAAAGGTGCCCTGACAGCTGCACAGCAGCGCGCTCAGGGTCAGGATCATCCACGGGTTCATGTTCCCCGAGTGTAGGGATCGCCGCCGCAGCAGGATGCCCCACGTGCCCGGGCTAGGTCATTCGGCGCATAAGGACCAGCCGCCATGAAAAAGCCCCCCGCTGTTCGCAGGGGGCAGGACCACGGGGGAGGGTTCAGTCAATGCTCGCGCGCCAGCGCCACTCGCTGGCCCGTTTCATCACGTGGGCAATGCCGCCTGTGATCGCCAGTTTCTGGTTCCAGGGCAGCTTCATCCAGCCCACGGCCATCAGGCCGCCCAGGCTCACGAACTCGCCCAGGGTGGTGGGCTCGTAGGGCTCCAGCTCCTCGCCCTTGGCCAGGCGCAGCAGGTTCTTGCCCGTCAGGCGGCCCTGCTGGCCGGCATGCTGCGCGGTGGTGGGCACCGGCTTGCCGTCCTGGTTCAGGGCCAGGCCCATGTCACCAATCACGAACACCTCGGGGTAGCCCTTGGCGCGCAGGCGGTCATCTACGGCGATGCGCCCGCCGGGCCCCTTTTCCAGCTTGCTGCCACTCACGATGTCGCGCGCCTGAATCCCGCCGGTCCAGATGATCTTGCCGGCCTCAATCACCTTCTGCTCGCCGCTGGCGGTCTGCACGGTCACGGTGTCGGCGGTGGCCTGCATCAGGCGGTGGCCCACCAGAATGTGAATGCCGTATTCCTCCAGCGTGCGCTGCGCCTTGGCGCGCAGGCCCTCGTCCAGAATGGGCAGAATCTTGGGCCCGGCTTCCACGAGGTAAATGTTGAAGGGCGGCAGGCCGCGCTCCTTGCTCAGCAGCTGGGCGCGCTGGGCCAGTTCGGTCACCAGCTCCACGCCGGTCAGGCCCGCGCCGCCCACCACGATGTCGCGGTTGCCCTGGTACTCGGTGGTGTAGGCGCGGTTGACGAAATTAAAAATCTCGTCGGCGTCGCTGAGCTGCTTGAGTTCAGCGGCGTTCTCGGCCAGACCGGGAATGCGGTAGAAGTTCGTGACCGAGCCCAGCGCCACCACCAGGGTGTCGTAGGTCAGCACGCGCCCGTCTTTGAGTTTGACTTCCTGGTCGTCCAGCGCCACATGCTCCACCTGCGCCTGTTCCAGCGCCACGCCCGTGCCGCGCAGCAGGGGCGAGAGGGGCAGGGTCACGCGGGTGTTGTGGGCGGCCGCCTCATGCAGGCGGGTCTCAAAGGTGTGATAGGCATTTTGCTCCACCATCAGGGCCTCCAGGCCAGGGGTGGGCTTCAGTTTTGTGGCGACGGCCAGGCCGGCGTAACCAGCACCGAGGATGAGGGTCTTCATGTCTTTGCTCCTGTGAACGAATTCACGAGTTCTGTGGCAGTCATGGGCCACGCCCCCGCAAACGCCGCTGGAAGCTTGCTGGCCTCCAAACGGCAACAGTGTCCATGGTACACCAAACCGGCCTTTTGCGCTGCGCCCACCAACAGCTGGTCTAGAGCAATGCTTCACCTCCACAGGGCTGCCCAGGCCGCTGGCCGGTACGGGGCCGGCGGCCTCTGGGGGGCTGCGCGGCGCTGTGTCTGGGCGTGGGTGCAGACATTGGGTCTCCCGGGGGGTGGGCGTGGGCCGTTCCAGACCGCCCGGCGGGCGCGTCCGGTGCCTTCACGCTACCACTGCGGCCTGCGCCGGCTCTGTGAGAGGGGATGAGGTCTGCCCCTGAGTCTGTGGGGCCGCGCGTTCTCGCTCGGCCCTCACACGGCCTGTCCAGGCTGCGCGGCATGAAGCGCGTGCCAGTAATCGCCCTGGCTCTGAGGCGGCCCGCCCTCGCCCTGGCCGCCACGCTCCCGGTGCAGGTGCCCTGCTGCGTGGTGCACTGCACCTGCACCGGGCAAAACCTCAGCGTGTCGTACGCGAAGTTTGGCACTCAGTCCCTGTTCGCCGTGCTGGAACAGAGCGCACCACGGCCTGGCACAGGGCCTGAGTGCCAGTGGGGCGCGCTCCACCAGTCTGTCAGGGCGGGCGCGCGGGGCAGGCTGCGGTGGTGGGAACACCAGGGTCAGGCCACCCTGAACGCCTTCACCGGCAACAGCACCGTCAACACTGATACGGACTGCCGTCCATTTCCGTAACATCCGGGAAGGAGCCGGATGTTCCTCCAATTCCCGGAAATCCGCATTTGTTCCTTCTTCCTCCGGTCGGAAAAATTCCGTAATATGTTACGGAATTTTTCGGAATCCGTATGAAACCTCGTTGACCGGCTGCGGGGCGTCACGTCAGGCCGCAATCTTAAGCTGTCTGGCGGCCTAGCGATACGTCAGCTCACGCATGATCATTGTCAGGGGTCCATAGTTCCGCACGTTGTCGTAAGCCGCCTGGGGTGAGGTGTCGAACTGGTAAAAGCCAAGCTCAGAGAGCAGAAACCAGTTGCCCCGGGCGTCTACACCGGGCCTGAAGGTCGTGGTCTCGCCAGTGGAGGCCACGACCTTCAGCAGATGGCCGAACGCATCGTAGGTCCGGCGCTCGGTCTCCCCATTGCCGAACGTGACCACGGCGCTGCGGCCTTTCCAGCCCCAGCCGTAGCGCGATGATTGGTGGCCCCGCTCGCCACTGACTTCCCGGGTCAGCAGGCGGCCCTGGGCGTCGCAGGTCTGGTGCAGCTTGACCTGGAACAGCAACTCCTCGGCCCGGCGCAGGCACAGACCGTCAAAGGTGTAGCGCTCGTACACCTTGGTGCCGTCCAGCACCAGCACGGTGTGGCCGGATACCCGCAGGGTGCGCACCTTTGTTTCGCCTGCCACGGTCATGGTCATCCGGGCGCTCTGACCGTCCGGGGCCACGTCAATGATCCTTGTGGCGAAGGGCTGCGGCCCATCCAGGTCAAACGAGCTGGTCTCTCTGGTGTAGCGCAGGCTCAGACGCTTGACGGGGCCGCGATACCCCAGCACCTCGCCCAGCAGGGTGCGCTGTTCGTCCTGGGCCGGTGCATAGGCCGGGGCCCAGGGCATCAGGGGCCTCTTGACCAGCACCAAGGCGCCCACCATCAGCAGCAGCCCCACCATCAACCTCTTTACCAGGGGCCACCTTGCCTGCATAGAATTGTTGCCTTGCATTCAATTGAGTGTACCTGGACCCCGCCTTCCGTAAGTCTTTTGGCTCGCGTTCGCCGCTGTCTGGGCCGCGTACACTCTTCCGGTGACTGTTGCTGCACCCAATCTGGCCAAACTGCTGCCCGCCGCCCCGCCTGGAAACCTGCTGCTGTTGCCGCAGGTGGCGCGGGCGGCGCTGTTTGCAGCGTTTCCTGGCCCGGCAGTGCTGCTGACCACGCCCGACCGTCTGGGTAGCTACGCCACGGCGGGTGTGCTGGGCGCCCCGGTGACGGTGAACCCCGGCCTGCGCGACTGGGACGCGCGGCACGAGCACGTGGTGCTGGACGTGAACACCGCGCTGGACCTGTTTCCGTCGCGCCCCGAGGACCACGCGCTGACGCTGAAGGTGGGCAGCAGCTACCCGCGCGACAGCCTGCTGACCCGCCTGGAACGCCTGGGCTACGAGCGTGGCGAAGAGCCGGGGTACGAAATCAAGGGCGATACCCTGGAACTGCGCCTGAACGCTGGTTCTGGCCTGCCCGCCGAGGCCGAAGAGGGCCTGTGGGTGCGCGCCGAGTTCTTTGGTGATGAGCTGGACACCCTGCGCCTGATGAAGCCGGGCGACCTGACGGGCGAAAAGGCCCAGAGCTTTACGCTGGAACCCACCGCCGACTACCTGACCGAAGTGAAATGGGACGCCACCCGCCTGGAACTGCTGCCGGGGCGCGTGTTTCTGGATTCGCCAGAGTTCTATGCCTCGGCACTGGGCGTGCTGACCGACACGCTGTGGCCCAAACTGGCCGGGCGCGAGGTGACCAGCTTTGGCCGCTCGCCGCTGGTGCTGCCAGACCTGGACACGGGCCTGACCACCCTGCCCTTCTACCGCGCCCGCCTGAAGGACCTGGAGCGCGATGTGGACGAGTGGCGCGCGGCGGACTACCGCGTGCTGATTCTGGTGCGCCATGACCGCACGGCCTCTTACCTGGCCGACAAGCTGCTGAACACCCACGAGATTCCCTGGCTGAAGATTGCGCGCCTTTCCGGGGGCGGCCTGGGCTTTCTGCGCGCGGCGGGTGAGGGCGGCTTTGTCATTCCCGAGCACAAGACGGTGGTGCTGACCGAGGACCTGATTTACGGCTTCCAGGGCGGCAGCGCGCTGCGCGGCAAGCGCCTGAGCGGCAAGCCGGTCACCGACGCGCTGGGCCTGCATGTGGGTGACTATCTGATTCACCCCGAACACGGCATCGGGCAGTTCGAAGGCCTGGAAACGCGCAAGGTGCTGGGGGTCACGCGCGACTATCTGAACCTCGCCTACCGGGGCGGCGCCCGCCTGAGCGTGCCGATTGAGCAGCTGCCCGTGCTGCGCCGCCACCCCGGCACCACCGACGACCCGCCTTCCTTAAGCTCCTTTGACAAGAAAGACTGGGCCAGAGCGAAAGAAAAAGCGCGCAAGAACGCCGAGGACGTGGCCGCAAAGCTGCTGGTGCAGTACGCCGCCCGGCAGGTCACGCCGGGGAACGCTTTCCCTGCCCAGCCCGAGTGGGACAGTCAGGTGGAGGCCAACTTCAAGTTCGAACTGACGCCGGATCAGAAAACCGCGCTGAGAGACACCATGCGCGACCTGGAAAAGGCCAACCCCGCCGACCGCCTGATTTCCGGCGACGTGGGTTTCGGCAAGACCGAGGTGGCCCTGCGCGCTGCCCACCGCGTGGTGGGGCACGGCAAGCAGGTGGCGGTGCTGGTGCCCACGACCCTGCTGGCCGAGCAGCACACCTCCACCTTCGTGGAGCGCTTTAAGGGGCTGCCCGTGCGCGTGGAGGGCCTGTCGCGCTTTACCACGCCCCAGCAGGCGCGCGGCATCCTGGCAGATACGGCGAAAGGCAAGGTGGACATCCTGATTGGCACCCACCGCCTGCTGAGCGGCGACGTGGGGTTCCGCGACCTGGGCCTGATTATCGTGGACGAGGAACACCGTTTTGGCGTGGGCCAGAAGGAGAAACTGCGCGCGCTGCGCGGTCTGCCGGAGACCGCCAAGGACGGGAAAATAGAGATTCCCGAGGACGTGAAGGCCGTGGACACCCTGGCGCTGTCCGCCACGCCCATTCCGCGCACCCTCTACATGAGCATGGTGGGCCTGCGCGACATGAGTTCCATTCAGACGCCGCCCAAGGGCCGCAAGCCCATTCAGACGGTGCTGGCGCCCTTTGACCCCATCACGGTGCGCGACGCCATCCTCAGCGAAATCGAGCGCGGCGGCAAGGTCTTTTACATCCACGACCGTATTGCCAGCATTGGCGCCCGCAGCCTGTATCTGCGCAACCTCGTGCCCGAGGCGCGCATTGGCGTGGCGCACGGCCGCATGAACGAGGAAGAACTGGAAGAAATCATGCTGGGCTTCGAGCAGGGCGCGTTTGACGTGCTGCTGGCGACGACCATCGTGGAAACCGGCCTGGATATCCCTGAGGCCAACACGATTCTGATTGAGCGCAGTGACCGGCTGGGTCTGGCCCAGCTGTACCAGCTGCGTGGGCGCGTGGGCCGCCGCGCCCAGACCGCCTACGCTTACCTGTTCTACCCGCCCCGCATGACCGAAAATGCCCAGCGCCGTCTGTGGGCGATTGCTGACCTGCAAGACCTGGGCAGCGGGCACCTGCTGGCCGAAAAGGACATGGAAATTCGCGGGGTGGGCAACATTCTGGGCGAGGAGCAGCACGGGCATGTACAGGCCGTCTCCATTGACGTCTACACCGAACTGCTGGCCGAAGCGGTAGCGAAACTGAAGGGCGAGAAGATGGAAGCGCCCGTCAACATCGCCATTGACCTGCCTATAGACGCCCGCCTGAGCCCCGAGTATTTCGACGGCGACGAGGAAGCGCGTATTGCCACCTATGGCCGCCTGAGCGAGAGCCGTACCCTCCAGGCCATTTCCCGCGTGGAGCGTGACCTGCGCAAGAAATACGGCCCGCCCAGCCCCGAGGTCCAGAACTTTATTGACCTTGCCAAGCTGCGCCTGACCGCCGCCGCCAAGCGCGTGCTGACCATCGGCGGCACCATGACGCATCTGCAGGTGACCTTTGCCTACAAGAGCCTGGACTACGACGCCCCGGGCCTGCGGCGCTTTCCCCACAAGACCGAGGTGCAGACCTTCCCACCGTCAGTCAAATTGGAAAAGCGGGGCATTAAGCCGGACGATTACGCAAGGACCTTGATTGACCTGCTCGGGTACTTTGGGTAACGAGCTTCAGCGCAGATTCATCTCAGGAGACTGTTTCCTTCTGGCCTCTTGCTGGCCGGGTTCAGGGAGGCGCGCATGGACACGGAACCACAGGAGAGCTGGGGCGGCGCGGCGGCCTATGAACGGTTTGTGGGTCGGTGGAGTCGCCGGGTAGCTCCGGTTTTCCTGGCTCAGCTGCCGCTCGCCCCCGGCCTGATCTGGGCTGATGTTGGGTGCGGCACTGGCGCGCTGACGCAGAGCATCCTGGCGCGCTGTGCGCCTGGGCAGGTGGTGGGAATTGATCAGGCTGAAGGGTTTGTGGCGGCGGCGAGGGATGAGATCAGCGACCCCCGTGCCGTGTTCCAGCAGGGCAACGCGCTTGCCCTGCCTCTGCGGGACGCCGCAGTGGACGCCACTGTTTCTGGCCTGGTCCTGAACTTCGTGCCTGACCACGCCGGTATGGTGCGGGAAATGAAGCGGGTGACGCGGCCAGGAGGCACCGTGGCCGCCTACGTCTGGGATTACGCCGGGGGCATGGAGCTTCTGCGCCTGTTCTGGGACGCGGCGGTTCGGCTCAGGCCGCAGGACGCCTCGCTGGACGAGGCCCAGCGCTTTCCTGTGTGTGAACCACAGGCCCTCCGAGCCCTCTGGCTCGCCCAGGGGCTGGAGTGGGTACAGACGCAGCCGCTGGAGATAGACACCATTTTTCAGAACTTTGATGACTTCTGGACGCCGTTTCTGGGCCGCATGGGGCCGGCGCCCACCTATCTGGCACTGTTGGGCGAAGCAGAGCAGGCCAGCATTCGGGAGGCCCTGCGTGACCGCCTGCGTGCTTATGACGGCGGACCAATTATGTTGCGGGCCCGCGCCTGGGCCGTTCAGGGCCGCGTGCCCCTGAGCTGACACCTAAGGACGTTGCCCCTCACGTTGCGATTTTTCAGGAGAGCACCGAACAGTCTCCACTCCCGGTGCAACGTCCTTTTTGCGAGACTCGCTTCGCTCGGTTGATCTAAAGATCAACAGCGAGTGACTTAAGCGCAGGTATCAGCTCCCGGCCGCTCTGAACCTCCAGCCCCTTACACTCCTCCTATGACCACCGTCCCTCCCTCTGTGCCGGTGACGGCAGCGGCCCCTGCTCCCGCCGTGTACCGCGCCACCACGCCGCAGAACCTGCTGACCATCGCGCTGGGGTGGTGGCTGCTGGGCGGGGTGTTTATAGACGGCTGGGCGCACAACAACTACGGCGAGTCGCTGGAAACCTTCTTCACGCCCTGGCACGCGGCGTTTTACAGCGGGTTTGCGGCGGTGGCCGGGTGGTGCCTGTGGCTGGCCTCGCGCGGGTGGCGCCAGGGGCGGCGCGGTCTGGCGGCGTTCCCCGACGGCTACCACCTGGCGGCGCTGGGCGTGCCGATTTTCGCGCTGGGCGGCGCAGGCGACCTGACGTGGCACACCGTCTTTGGCATTGAAGTGGGCATTGAAGCGCTGCTCTCGCCCACACACCTGCTGCTCTTTTTAGGCGCCATGCTGATTGTGGCCTCGCCCCTGAACGCGGCTTGGCGTTCACCCGCGCGGCGCACCGAGGGCGGTGGGGTGCGCTGGGTGGCGGCCATGTCGGCCACCTCGCTGCTGGCCATGACCGCCTTTATGCACATGTACATGTGGGGCCTGCTGACCGTGCCGCAGGGCCTGGGCTACGTGCAGACGCGCGGCGAACTCAGTGCGGTGCTGCTCACCGCCGTCATCATGGCGGCGCCCGTGCTGCTGGTGCTGCGGCGCTTTGCCCTGCCGTTTGGCGCGGTGGGCCTCATGTACGGCCTGACGAATGTGGGCATGAGCTTCATGCTGACGCCCGGCGAGTGGCGCATGCCGCTGCTGGCGCTGGGGTGCGGGCTGGTCGTGGACGCCCTGCACGCCCTGTTGCGGCCCTCGGCGGCGCGGGTGTGGGCGCTGCGGGCCTTCGCCTTTCTGCTGCCGTTTGTCGTGTGGGGGCCGTATCTGGGCGAGGGGGTGCGCCAGGGCGCCAGCAACCTCAGCCTGGAACTGTGGCTGGGTGTGGCGGTCATGGCGGGCCTGGGCGGCGTGGCCCTGAGCGCCCTGATGTTTCCGGCGCCGTTGCCACCAGAGGCAGCGGAAGGCTGAGCCGCCTTCAGTGCTGATGCCCCGGTGCAGCCTGCGCCGGGGCCATTTTCTCGACCTCGCCCCGTGCCCGGAGCAGACCCTCCATCGTCGCTATTTCACCCTTTTGCGTGGTCATCACCTGCCGGGCCAGACGGCGCACGTTGGGCTGCAGGCTGCCTTGCAGGGCTTCACTCATGCCCACCGCGCCCTGGTGGTGGCGAATCATCAGCCGCAGGAACGAGACTTCGGCTTGGGGTAGGGGCAGGGAAGACAGCGCCTCAATGTCCTCCACCGAGGCCATGCCCATGCCGCGCGCCTGCGCTGGAGTGGGGCGCGGCCGGGGGGAGAGGCCCCAGCCCGCCAGCCACGCCCGCATCTGGCGCAGCTGTTCTTCCTGCCCCAGCGTGATATCCAGCGCCACCGAGCGGAGCGAACGGTCCCCCGAGCGCCTGAGCATCGGCGCGCTCAGCCCCAGCGCCTGCTCGTGGTGGACAATCATGTGGCGCACAAACTGGGCTTCCGCGCTGTCGGTGGTGGGGGCGGCGGGTCTGGGCTGGGCCAGCAGCAGGCCGCCGCCTCCCAGCAGCAGTGCCAGCAGGCCAGCCGCCGCGCGCCGCCTCATGTGGCCTGGGCGTCGTACAGGCGCTGACGGTCACGGAAGGCCGCCTTCTGAGCGGCGGTGGTCTGCTCAAAGCAGTGCCCGCAGCTCACGCCTTCCTCGTAGTGGGCATGCTCGCGTTCCTCAGGCGTCAGGGGCCAGCCGCAGGAATGGCACATGGTGGTGTCGCCTTCCTTCAGGCCGTGGCCGACCGTCACGCGGCCATCAAAGACAAAGCATTCCCCCTGCCATCGGCTGTCGGTTTCCGGCACGTCTTCCAGATACTTCAGGATGCCGCCTTGCAGGTGAAACACGTCGCTGTAGCCGCGCGCCCGCAAAAGGCTGGTGCTTTTCTCGCAGCGAATGCCACCCGTGCAGAACATCGCCACGCGCTTGCCCGCCAGTTCGTGCTCGTGGGCGTCCAGCCACGCCGGAAACTCCCGGAAAGAGTCAATGTCAGGGTTTACCGCGCCTTCAAAGGTGCCCGCCTTCACCTCGTAGCGGTTGCGGGTGTCAATGACCACCACATCAGGCGCGGTGATGAGGTCGTTCCAGTCCTGCGGCGCCACGTACTGCCCGGCCTGCGAGGTCGGCTCCACCGGCACGCCCATCGTCACGATTTCCGTTTTCAGCCGCACCTTGAAGCGTTTAAACGGCGCCTCTATGGCGCTCGATTCTTTGTCTTCCAGCCGGTCAAACCCCTCGGCGTGGAGAAAGGTGCGCAGGCGGTCAATGCCTTCACGGCTGCCTGCCACCGTGCCGTTCAGGCCCTCGTGGGCCACAATCAGCGTGCCGCAGAGCCCTTCCTCCTGGCCCAGCGCCAGCAGCCGTGCGCGCAGCCCGGCGGGGTCGCTCAGGGCGCGGAACTGGTACAGGGCGGCAACGACAAAGGGCGGGGCGGGCACAGCAGACATCTGGCCCATGATAGCGGCGCCGTTCTGCCTGAACCCTGACGCTGAGCTGATACAGCCTGCCCATGCTCGGGGGTGTGACCCGACTTGCCGCGCTGCCTGCCGCCCTTGCCCTTACGGCCCTGCTGTCCGCCTGCGTGCCGCCCGCCGCGCCCGCGCTGCCGCTGCTGACCACCCTGAACTTCACGGCGTTTGACGCCCAGCAAGCGGCATTGGGGCTGCGCGCGGGCAAGAGCCAGAAACTCTCACTGGACGCCGAACCCGAATACATTGCAGTGAGTGCCGACAGCCGTCGACCTAATGGTAGTCCGTTGACTCGGACATAATTTGCCGTTCTGAGCGGCATTTAGGCCACATAAAGTGGGAGTGGTCTACCTCGTCCAACCTGCTCCAGCAACAGGAAGAGTCGCCGAGGTGGTCGCTCCGTG